>JAOACV010000536.1 GCA_026417675.1 Verrucomicrobiia bacterium | reverse complement strand
CGAGGTGACGGCGTGGGATGCGGCGTCGTTTGAGATAAAGTTCACCGACGGCGCCCTCGGCACGTTCGAGGTCAGCCGGTTCGCTCCTGGCACCAGAGTCCTGGAACTCGACGGCAGCAAGCGCTCCGTGCGGTTCGACCTCACGCGCGGCACGCTCGCGGTCCACACCTTCCAACCGCACCAGAGCCAGAAGCCGGAAAGCGAGTTCAAGTCGCTGCGCCCCGCCGGCATGAAGGCGCCAACCGTGTTTGAAACGTTCGTCCGTGCGATCCGCGAGAAGCGTCCCGCCAAGCCAAGTTTCCACGATGGCGCGCATTGCCTGCGCATCCTCGATGCCGTGGACCAGGCGATGCGGGAGGGTAGGACCATCAAGCCGTTTTAGAGGGACGAGTGAAACGCGACTTTGTAAGAATGTGCGGATGGTTGGCGGTGTTGGTGGTGGCCGGGGCGTTGCTGGGCGCGGCAGATGAAGCGGTGCTTCGCAATCCGAACGTCATGCGCGGGCTGGAAATCACAACTCAGGGCGCGGCTGTGGTGGTGGCTCCGGGCGAGTGCAGGATTGGCGGGCGCACGGTCGCCGTCGCAAGCTCTGCCAAACTGGCCGTTGAACCCGCCCCGATCATTGCCGTTGCGAACGAGCCGATCACACTTTCGGCGGACAAACCCGCCGGCTGGTCGAAGGGAACGCGGCTGCGCGGCTGCAACGCGCGCGATGTAAACGCCTGCGGCGCGTTCGTGCCCGGCTCGCTCGAAATCCGGCGCGCAAAGGACGGCGAGTTGCTGAAGGAGGGCAAGGACTATCTTTTGGACAGCGATTGGGGCCACGTCGGTCTGGGGCCGAACAGTCGCGTGACAACGCAGGACGCGGTTCTCGCAAGCTATCGCTACTCGTTGCTGCGGATGGACACGATTCAGATTGCCGCCGACGGCAAGGTTTCCCTGAAATCAGGCGAACCGCACATCAGCGCGCCCGTGCCGCCGGGGACCGATGCAGGCGCGCTGGCGCTGGCGCACGTTTTCGTCTCCTACCGCGCCAGAGAGGTGCCGCAGGATCACATCTACCCCATCCTCGAAACACCGCAAGAAGCCGTGACGCGCACGACGCCGGGCCGCGTTCCGAGAACGCTGGCGAAGCTCCAGGCCGGCGACGCGGTCAGGATCGTCTGCTGGGGTGATTCCGTGACAGCGGGAGGCAACGCGTCGAAGCCGGAGTTGCGCTACGTGGACGTGTTCGCGGCCGGCCTGCGCGCACGTTTTCCGAAGGCGAAGATTGACGTTCAAAACATCAGCGCCGGCGGCTCCAACAGCCGGCAGTGGCTTTATCCGGACAAGTTCCCATACCGCGGCAAGCCGTGGCAGGAAACGGGTGTGGCTTGGCAGCGGATCGCCGACGCGAAGCCCGACCTCGTCACGCTGGAGTTCGTCAACGACGCCGGGATGGCGCCGGCGACGGTCGAGGCGGTCTATAGCGACATCCTTAGGCGCGTGCGGAACCTCGGCGCGGAGTTGATCCTCATCACGCCGCATTTTACGATGTGGCGGATGATGGGTTTCAAGACGATGCGCGAACCGGAGCGTCGGCCGTATGTGCTCGCCCTGCGCGAGTTCGCCGAGAAACATCACGTGGCGCTGGCGGACGCTTCCGCGCGATGGGAACACTTGTGGAAGGAAGGGCTGCCCTATCTAACGCTGCTGCACAACACCATCAACCACCCCGACGACCGCGGCCACCGGCTGTTCGCCGAAGAGCTGTGGAAGTGTTTCCAGGAAAAATGAGTCATGACCCAGCAACCATTTCCCCCACAACAACCGCCGCGGCAAGGCCGCGGCTGCTTCTTCTACGGGTGCATTACCGCGATTATCCTCGTGCTGGTGTTAGTCGTCGCCGGATCTTTCATCATCGGCGGCGTGCGCGCCTTCGTCAAAGCGGCGGTGGACAACTACACGGAGACACGGCCAAGGGAACTGCCCAAAGTCGAAATCTCCGAAGACGATCTCGCCAGGCTCCAAGCGCGCGTCAAGGCGTTTACAACCGCCGTGGACCAGCAAAAACCCGGCGCATCGCTGGCGTTGACGGAAAAGGAAATCAACGCGCTCATCGCTCATGACCCGGACTTCAAGGAGCTGAAAGACAAGGTCTATGTGGCCATCGAGGGCGACCAGATCAAAGGTCAGATCAGTTATCCGCTGGGCAAGCTGGGACCGTTGGACCTCACTGGCCGCTACCTCAACGGCGAGGCGACGTTCAAGATCGCGCTGCAAGGTGGCATGTTGTTCGTGATGATGCAGTCCCTGACAGTCGCCGGCAAACAACCGCCGGAGGCGTTCATGCAGGCGCTGCGTCAGGAGAACTTGGCCAAGGAAGCCTGCAAGGATCCCGACACCGCCAAGGCCCTCGCCAAACTCGACAGCATCGTTGTCCGGGATGGCTGCCTCATCATTGCCGGCCGCGCGCCGTAAGCAGCGGCGTGAGGGTAGCAAGGCAGACCAGCCGCAGATCGCTCGGAGCAACGCCTTCACCAAACACTGGGGTTTCATGGCACGCGCGCACGCCGCGCCTGCGGCGAAAAATGAACTTTCTGACCTTTGCCGCTGTCTCTAAAGTCACGCCACGGGCATTCCTAGGTCTGGCCACGGAGGCCGGGTCAGGCGCGCATGGCCCCATCATCGAGACTGGTTATGGAAAAGAGCATTAACGAAATCACTGAACTGATCCGACAGGAAAGCGCATTTGTGTCGGTGTTGCGGAGCGAGCTGGGCAAAGTCATCGTCGGCCAGCGTTACATGGTCGAGCGGCTCATGGT
>JAOACV010000535.1 GCA_026417675.1 Verrucomicrobiia bacterium | reverse complement strand
GCACGATATTGTGTGGATGCCGCGCGTAGTAGGCGGCCTGCATCGTCGGAGAGATCTTGTCGTAAGGTTCCGTAACCACGTCCGCCAGCCCCGCCCCGCGCGCCGGTTGTTGCCGCAGGCGGTCGAGGTTGTAAAACAAAGCGGTGAAAGGTCGAAAGTCGGCCATGGTCGCGCGTGGTCTTACTGCGGACTATGGGTGAGGCCGGTGCGGCTGTCAAGACGGCACACAAAAAAACTTCGTTGACAGCCCAACTAATTGTGTGATACCCGTTCGCCAACCACAGCCAGTTGAGGCTCGGTTCCATGAGATGTCCCAAGTGCAGGCATCTGGATGACAAGGTGATTGACTCGCGCACGTCGAGCGATGGCGCGGTGATCCGTCGTCGTCGCGAATGTCTGAAGTGCGCGCACCGCTTCACCACTTACTGTCTCTTATACACATCT
>JAOACV010000534.1 GCA_026417675.1 Verrucomicrobiia bacterium | reverse complement strand
GCCCGTGCGCGAGCAGATAGGGCGACCCCATAATGTCAACGAACTGCGTGTCGAGCGACCAGCCGCCGTGGTCCTTGAAACTCTCCGCCTCCACCAACACCGTGTCGGCTCCTGTCGCGACGGTCGCGCCGAGGAGCAGTGAAAGAAGCGCGTGTCTCCACCAACCGCCTGAGTGAGTCATTGCACTGTTCATGACGACCTTTCTAACCGACGACCTCGCCGCGCGGCGAGTTTGTTTTCAACCCGCAAAATACGAAGCGTCCCAAGCCAGTTTCCCCGGCGAGCGGCCGACGCCGCGCTGAGGGTTGGCGGCGAGGTGTTCGCAGATTCGGAAAACCGTCTCGACTTCGCCGGGCTGTTTGATCGCCGCGGCGATCGCTTCCGCAGTGAACGCCTTGCCCCGATTCGCCCGCAGGTGGGCAAGGACGGCGCGCTGAAGCGCCAGCACGGCGTCGGCGGCGAGCTTGCCGGCCTGCACGCCAGGCTGGTGGTAGGCGTTGATGTTGACCAGCGTGGCGTAGAAGCCGACGGCGCGTTCGTAGAGTGCGATCAGTTTGCCGATGGTCTGCGCGCTGACGTCCGGCACGGTGATGGTGATGCTCTCGCGGCCGTTCTCGTAGAGCGCGCGGCGGGTGCCCTGGAGGAAACCGCTGAGAAAATCCCCGCAGGTGACGTCCTGCGCGACCTCCACTAGGTTGCCGCCGTCGCGCAGGACTTCAATGAACGTCGCGAAGAAGTTGTTCACGCCGTCGCGCAGTTGTTGAACGTACGCGTGCTGGTCGGTGGAACCTTTGTTGCCATAGACGGCAACGCCTTGGTTGACCATGCGGCCCTTCAGGTCGCGCTCCTTGCCGAGCGACTCCATGATGAGCTGCTGGAGGTAGCGGCTGAAGAGTTCGAGGCGGTCCTTGTAAGGCAGGATGACCATGTCCTTCCTGCCCTTGCCGCCGCCCGCCCAATGCCACATCAACGCCAGCAACATCGCGGGGTTCTTGCGGAAGTCCTTCACACGCGTGGCCTCGTCCATTCGCCGCGCGCCGTCGAGCAGGCCGTCAATGTCCAGCCCTTGCAGGGCGGCGGGGAGCAAGCCGACGGCGCTGGTCACGCTCGTGCGACCGCCGACCCAATCCCACATCGGGAAGCGCGCCAGCCAGCCCGCGGCCTCCTGATCGAGCTTGCTGCCGGCCATTGTGATCGCGACGGCGTGTTTGGTAAAGTCGGGGCCGGCGTGCTTGTAGGCGTCCATCGCCACCAACATGCCGTTGCGCGTCTCCGGCGTGCCGCCGCTCTTGGAGATGACGACGCAAAGCGTTTGGGCCAGAGCCTCGGCGTGCGAGCCGGCCGTGCGGTAGATCTGCGCCAGCGTCCGCTCCATGCCGTCGGGGTCGGTGTTGTCAAAGAAGAACGGCCGCATCTTGTCGGAAGGCGTCGTGAGCGCCGAGGCAACAAACTGCGGTCCCAGCGCGCTGCCGCCAATGCCGATGACCAGCAGGTTCTTGAACTTCCCCTCGCGATGAATGCGGTCGGCGAAGTGTTTGATGTCGGCGAGCGTCCGCTCGATCTGGCCTCGGATTTCCGGCGTCGGGGCCTTTTCGGGCGCGCGCAGCCAGTAGTGGCCGACCATGCGGCCCTCGCCGCGCGGCGGCGGCGGGTTGGCGAGCGCACCGGCCTCCAGCGCGTCCATTGCGGCAAACGCCCGGCTGACGCGCGGCAGCATCTTCTTGAAGAACGCCTCGGCGAAGTTCATGCGGCTGATGTCGAGCCGCAAGCCGAGCGCGTCGTCGGCGTAAAGGTATTTCTGGTATCGCTTCCAAAGCTGCATCGGTTTCATAAGAATGACTGTCTCAAGCCGTCGCGTCACAGCGTGACGCGCCCAGTGGAGGCTCGCGCCCCGGTGTGGCGCGGCTCCTTTGTTGACCGGCGAGACGGTATCAGATACGAAAGTGCCAGCCATGACAAACCAAGAATTGCTGCGAGCCTTCCGCGAGACCGGCGCGCTGTTGGAAGGCCATTTTCTGCTCCGCAGCGGGCTGCACAGCGGACAGTATTTCCAGTGCGCGTTGCTGCTCCAACAGATGCCGCTGGTGGAAAAGATCGGCGCGGCGCTGGCGGCGAAGTTTGACGGTGCGGCGATAGACACGGTCATCGCGCCGGCGATGGGCGGGCTGGTGATCGGCCAGGAGGTCGCGCGCCAGCTTCGCAAACGGTTCATCTTCGTTGAGAAAGAGCAGAACAAGCTCGCGCTGCGGCGCGGGTTCAAGATCGCGCAGAGTGAGCGGATGCTGGTCGTGGAGGATGTGATCACCAAGGGCGGGCGCGTGCAGGAAACGCTCGACATCGTCCGCGCGCACGGCGGCGTGGTCGTCGGGGTCGGCGTGGTGGTGGACCGCAGCGGCGGCGAAGTCAATCTGGGCGTGCCGACCCAATCGTTGGGGCAACTGCACGTGGAAGCGTTCGACCCAGCCCACTGCCCTCTTTGCAAACAAGGCTTGCCGCTGGTCAAACCGGGCAGCGCCTAGTAGAGTCACCCGGTCCAATTGAGATAGAGTTTTTTTTCAGAGGGCAATCATGCTCCAGTGGATTCTTAAGAAAATTTTCGGCGACAAGAACCAGCGCGAACGGCGCCGGCTCTGGCCGACCGTCGAGAAGGTCAACGAGATCGAAAGGCAGTATCAATCGCTCTCTGACGACCAGCTCCGGGCCAAGACCGACGAGTTCAAGGCGCGGATCGAGCAGGCCCGCAAAGCGCGCGGCTACTATGAACTGATGGAGAAGGCGCGCCGCTACCAGGCCGCCCTCCGGTCCGACGAGGCCAAGATCGAAC
>JAOACV010000533.1 GCA_026417675.1 Verrucomicrobiia bacterium | reverse complement strand
TCTCAAAATAGTCCACCGAGGTCATGTGGAACGGATCCACACTCTCCGAGACGACCCGCCCCTCGAGCCAACCGGCCATGTTGCTGGCCGTGCCGCCCGCCAACAGACCGACGCGCTCGAAGAACGTTTCCTGCACCAGCACGTTCAGTTCATACCCCAATTCGATCGCGCGGCGGACCATTTCCGGCTGTTCGATCAGGCTTTCGTAGGTGGCGGTGGCGCCCATCAACTCGAAGGCGAAATTCAGCCCGTCAATCAGGATGAAGTGGCTGATCCCAAATTTCCCCGCCGCGCCGCGCACGAAAACATCGAGTTGCTGGAGATAACGTTGGAACCAAAGCGCGGCGCGGTCAATGCGTAGCGAGTCAAGTTCCGACCAGTCTCTCAGCAGCGGCGCGACCATCGAGGAAATCCAGCCGTTGTCCGGGTGCGCCATGAACCGCACCTCGCCGCCGAGCATCCCGCCGTAGAGGCCCTGGTCCATCTCGCTCAGATACGCGCTGGGAATCGAGTCGTCCTCCAGCCGCGCGCGCTCCGCGAACAAGGCGTCCCAGAACGCGATGCGCGCCGCCGGGTCCGGCCGCGCGCACTCGCCCTCGTGATATTGCCGGCCAAACTCCTCCAGCGCGCGGCTCGGCAGGCTGAACGTGGCAAAGATGCGGTCCCGAGCCTGCCGCGCGTGCAGGAGGCGCAGCCGAGCGATCACCTCCGAGGCGTTCGGCTTGTATCGCAGATCGAGCATCGGCGACCCGCGGCGGTCTCAGCCGCGCATGGAACGGCCCTCGTGCGTGACGCAGGTGCCCTTGATGATCTCGTCGTTGAAGTTGAGCGCCAGCTTGCCGTCCTTGGCGACCATCAGCATGACGAGGTTGGTGATGTTCTTGGAGAACATCTGGCTGGCGTGCGTCGGCATCGCGCTGGGAAGGTTGACGGGGCCGAAAATGGTGACGCCGTTCGCGACGACTTCCCTGCCCGCCTGGGTCAGTTCGCAATTGCCGCCGGTCTCCGCGGCGAGGTCCACGATCACCGAGCCGGGTTTCATCGCGGCGACCATGGCCCGGGTGATCAGCAACGGCGCGCGCTTGCCAGGAATCGCCGCGGTCGCGATGACCACGTCCATGCCGGTGATGTTCCTGGCCAGGAACTCCATCTCGCGCTTGTGCGATTCCTCCGACAACTCCTTCGCGTAGCCGCCCTTGTCCTGCGTGTCCTTGTCGGCCAACTCGACCATGAGGAACTTCGCGCCCAGGCTCTCGACCTGTTCCTTCACCGCCGGCCGCACGTCGTAGGCGAATACCACCGCGCCGAGTCGCCGCGCGGTCGCGATGGCCTGTAACCCTGCCACGCCCGCGCCGAGCACAAAGACCCGCGCGGGCGCGATCGTGCCCGCCGCCGTCGTCAGCATTGGGAAGAACTTGCCGATGGCGCCGGCGGCGATCAGCACCGCCTTGTAGCCGGCCACCGTCGCCTGCGAGGAGAGCGCGTCCATCGCCTGCGCGCGCGTGATGCGCGGCAAAGCGTCGAGGCTGAAGCCGGAGATCTTCCGAGCGATCAGCCGTTGCACGAGGTCGGGATTCATCGCTGGCTGGAGGAACGTGATGAGCACCGCGCCCTCGCGCATGAGGTCCACCTCGTGTTTGCCCAACGCGGTGTTCTCGACCGGCTTGTGTATTTTCACGACGATGTCCGCCTCGCCGTAAAGCGCCGCGGCGTCGGGGATAATCCTTGCGCCCGCCTTTTGATAGTCGGCGTCGGTGAAATACGCCGCTGCGCCGGCACCGGTCTCGACCAGCACCTCGTTCTTGGCCTTCACCAATCCACTCACCGCATCCGGCACCAGCGCCACGCGCCGTTCGCCGGGCATGATTTCTTTCGGCACTCCAATCTTCACATGACCTCCGTAGTCTCACCGCGCCGCGTTCTTGTCCGCAACGGCCCGGTCAATCGGGCGCGCAGATTAGCGCACGCCCACGCCGGACGCAACAGCAGACCCGCCGCCACCGAGCGGTTCGGTCGCTTGGCCAGCAGCAACACCTGCGGCTATCGCGTCGGTTCGGCAAGTTGCCACTGCTCGTTAAACAACCCCGCCAGCACCACTTCTTCGCTCACCTTTCCGTCGGGCGCCTTCGTCAACTTGATCACCGCGTAGTCGCCCAGCCGCGGGAAAAGCAGAGCGTTGGTGCAGCGGAACTCCTTCTCGCCGAAGGTGTGGCCGCTGTTGAGCACGACGTAGCGATCCGGGTTGAGCGGGTCAGGATAAATCATCACCAGAATGTGATCTGCTGCGCTGAACGACTTGCCGCCTACGGTAATTGAAGCTTTCGTCCAACGAATCGGCAGATTGCCAGCGATCTGAGCGATGAGCCGGTTGCTCGCGGGATCGCCAAAGAGAATCAGGTTGTGACTGGCGATGTCATCCTTCGTAACCACCGCGTCGTTCTTGAGCCGCACATCGCCGCGCATCCACTTGGAGAATTCCTTCGCGAACAGATCGAGCCGCGTCCTAGCGGCGTCGTTGACGAGCGCATGGTTCGGGACGCCCGTTGGTCGCACGCAGAGAAACGACTCCATGAACGCGTCGTCTATCGGGCCTTGGAGGCCGCGGCGCTTGTGCGGGGGGAATGCCGCGTTCTTCTTGCCGGTGGCCAGTTTCCATGCGCCATCCTGTTTCACAAACTGCCAGGCCTCCGCCGCAGATGCCTGTGGCGGCCATACAAATCGCGCGCCATCCAGTGTGATGGTTTGGCCCTTTGGGAAGCGCGGCAACATCAATCGCGCGACGTTTTTCGTCCGGACAACGATTTGACGTCCATCCTTCTCAGATCGGGCA
>JAOACV010000532.1 GCA_026417675.1 Verrucomicrobiia bacterium | reverse complement strand
CGGGGAATTCCTTTTCCAAGAACTCCTGCGCGCAGCCAGGCCAGTCGCCGTGGACCCTGTTGAAGTCCAGCACCGTGGCGTGGCAAGCGTAGCTCGTAAACACCGCGCGCAACTTGCCGTCGGCACCGACGACGCGCAGCACGGGCAGCGAATGGTCTTCGGGGCGGAACGCGTAGGGGCGACGATTGTGGGCGAAGCTGGCGTGACCGAAACCCAGCGCGAGCTTCGCGGGCCGGCGGTCGGCGAGCGCGGCGAGGGCGACCTGCTCCAGCTTGTCGGTTAGCTCGCGCGTGTAACGCTCCACGTTCGCCCAATGCGCCGGCGGGATGTCGCGGCTGAAAAGATTCGGCAGGATGCCGGTCAGCATCGGCGCGGAGTGCGTGTGGCTGGAGCAAATGGCGACGCACGGGCCGGTGATCTTGGTTCTTGCGGCGAGGCGTCTGATGAGTTCATCGCGCATCCAAGCGGGCACGCCGCAGTTGTCCACAGCCAGCAGCACAGCGGGGCCGTCGGCATCCCCGCCAAGCGCGAGCGCGCTCGCGAAGATGCGCTGCTCGACGCCCTCATGTTCTTCGAGGCGCGAGCCGTAACCGCTGAGGCGAACGGCGTAGTCGGGCGTGATGTCCACCTTGGCCGCGCCAGCCATCCAATCGGGGCCGGTGGCGGCGATGGAGCACGCGGGGAGGAGGCCTGTTGCGAGTAGCGACAGCGTTAAGACCAAGCAAACTCTGGCATTCATGGGGTTATTGCAGCGTAGATTCCGCCTCTCGCGGCGCAATGTCAATCGCCAGTGCCGCGCGCACAGCCGAAATCGCTCGCCTTGCCCGTTGCCCTGCCTGTATCGTCCAATCACGGTCAAACGAACACGATATTCCGACGTGCGTCGCTCACTATCCATCGGTCTTGGGATTGTGCTGGTCTGTCTCACGGTGTTGCGGCTGTGGGGCGGGATCGCGGTGGAATTGATTCCGCAGGAAGCCTATTACTGGCTCTACGCGCAGCATCCGGCGCTGTGCTACTACGATCATCCGCCGGTCACGGCGTGGATGGTGCGGGCCGGCGTCGCGCTGCTGGGCGACACGGAGTTGGGCGTGCGGCTGGCGGCGTTGGTCTGTTCGCTGTTGGCGTGTGGGTTGATGTTTTGGACGGGCCGGCTGTGGTTTGGCGACCAGGCCGCGCTGGCGGGGACGTTGTTGTTCGCGCTCGCGCCGTTGTTCGCCGGGATGGGCCTGATCATGACGCCGGATGTGCCGGTGGTGTTGTTCTGGGTGGCGGCGATGTTTGCCATCTCGAAGGCGCTGCTAACGGGCCGCACAGCCTGGTGGCTGGCGTCCGGCGCGATGTTTGGCGCGGCGATGTTGTCCAAATACACGGCGGTGCTGCTGGGTCCGTCGTGGATTCTGTTTCTGCTGCTTTCGCCCGCGCATCGCCGTTGGTTGCGCAAGCCGCAGCCGTGGCTGGCGGCCTTGGTGGCGCTGCTGCTGTTGACGCCGGTGATTTGCTGGAACGCGCAACACGAATGGGCGTCGTTGCTTTTCGGATTTCGGGGCGCCGGCAAGCCGCGTGGCAATCCGTTTGAGAACGTCCTCTGGTTTTTCGCCAGCCAGTTCCTGGTCGTCACGCCTCCCGTCCTGGTCCTTTGCGCGTGGGCTTTGGGCCGCGGCATTCGGCGCGGATGGTTCGGGCGCGAGGATGGGTGGAACTTCGTGGCGTCGTTCTGTGTGCCGACGCTGTTGGTGCTGCTCCTGTCGAGCCTCAACAAACGCATCCACCCCAACTGGCCGTGCCTGATGTTTCCATCGTTGTTTTTGGGCGCGGGCGCGCTGCTGACGGAAGGTCTCGCGTCGGCCAGCCCGACCGTCGCGCGTTGGTGGCGGCGGGGTGCGTGGGTGACTGCGGGCACACTGCTGGCCAGCGTGGGGCTGGGCGCGAGCGTGATCTTGTGCAACAAGCCGGAGGCCTTGCTGCCGGACGGCACCGGCGGCTGGCGCGCATTAGCCAGCGCGGTTCGCGAAGCCCGCAACAACCTGGCGCGGCGCAGCGGTCAACAGCCCTTTGTGCTCGGCGCCGACAAGTTTCACCTGCCCTCGGCGCTCGCGTTCTATTTGCGCGAGCCGGATGACGTGGTCAACGAGTTCGTCCTGGATCCGAAGCGCGGCCTCGGTTTCCGCTACTGGACCGATCTCGACCGGTTGAAGGGACGCCCGGCGGTGATTGTGGCGGACAAGGTGTCTGACCGTCTCACATGGAGGCTGGGGCTGGCCTTCGAGCGCGTGGAGGCGCCGCGACGCATCGAGGTGAGACCCGCCGGTCTGTCGGCGCGCGCCTTCTTCCTCGTGGACTGTCACGGCTATCGCGGGCGGACGAAGAAAGCCGGCCCCTGACGGCGCGAGTGGCATTCGTCCGCGGTCTCCGGCGCAAAGGGGCGGACGGCGCAATGGGTGTCGTCTCTCGCCCGCCCGTTCCGGCTGTTTCCTGTTGCGCGCGGGGTCACGCCGCTGCTAATAGCCATGCGCAAGTTTGGTTCCCATGCCATGAAACGACTCCCATTCGCAGGATGGGCGGCGTTGCTGTGTTTGCCGCTCTGCCCGCCGTCGCCGGCGGGCGTGGCCGACGCCATCAAGACCATTCGCGCCGTTGGCGCGGAAGGGCGCGGCAATGCCGAAGCCTCGACCGCATGGAAGGAACTCGCTGGCAACGATGCCAGCCAGATTGTGCCGATTCTGGCCGGCATGGACGGCGCGAGCGAACTCGCCGCGAACTGGCTGAGGGCCGCGGTGGACGCCATCGCCAGCCGCGCGGGGAACAAACTGCCTGTGGATGACCTGCTGGCT
>JAOACV010000531.1 GCA_026417675.1 Verrucomicrobiia bacterium | reverse complement strand
CCTCCACACGCTCATGAAGTCCTGCCGGATGAACTCGCCGCCGAGGGTCGCGCGATTCTGGCCGCCGAGCACGTCGGCCACGTGGTCAAGCTGCGTGGTGATACCCCAGCTCGGCTGGTTGATCTCGCCTTCGCTCGCGCCGAAGTCCTCCGTCGCGGGGGTCCAGATATGCTCGAAGTAATTCTGCGCATACGGTTTGATGTGAAACGAAAACCCAGAATCGAACGTTTTCTTCCAGTCGAACGTCAGCCTCGTGATTTCATTCTCGAAGAGATAAGAACCATCCTCGCCGACCTGCGTGGGGTCCTTGTGGAATTGCTCGTAAGTTAGATTGCCGGGGTTGCGCAAACGATCTTTGTGGAAATAGACGGTGGCATCCAGATCGCCCCACGGGGTGGTCACGCCGAGAGAGCCTTGCGCGGTCTCCTTGTAGAACGCGCTGCCATCGCGCGGGCCATCGCCCTCCTCGTAGGTGCCGGAGCCGTAGGCGCGACCCGCGCCAAAGGCGCCGCCGCCGCTGATGTGGCCGCGCAAGTAGCCGAAATTGCCCGCCGCGACCTCCGCCGTGCCGGAGGGTTCCTTGTCGCCCTTGCGCGTAATGATGTTGATGACACCGCCGATGGCGCCCTCGCCATAGACATGCGAGCCGCCGCCGCGGATGATCTCGATGCGCTCGATGTCCTGCGGCGGGATGGCGGTCCAGAGCGCGCTCTGCGTGCTGTCGCCAGGATTGTTCACGCGCACGCCGTCCACGAGCACGAGGACGCCGGTGCGTTCGCCGTAACCGCGCATGTTGGGCGACGAGAACAGGCCGAAGCCCAGCGTGTCAATGTTCTGCATCCCTGGCTGCGTGCTGAGCAACTCCGGCAACGTCTGCGAGGGCGACTGTTGAATCTGCGGGCGACTGACCAAGGTAACGTGGGCAGGCATCTTCGACACCACTTCCTCCTGGCCCGGCAAGCGGCTGGCGGTAACCACCATTTCGGGCAACTGACTGACGACATTGGTCGGGTCTGCGGCAACGGCACACATCACAACGAACAGCAATACGGCGACTGCGAATTTCTGCATGGACTGATTCCTCCACGGTTGCGAGGGACCAGCCGGCGCCGCGGAGATGAAGACAGAAAAAAACCTTCAATCTCCGCGAACGAAGACTGAAGGCGTTTCGATTCGACCCGGGCTTTGCAGGAGGCGCGTCTGCGCGTCCTCCGCGAGCCACTCCCTCATCCTTCTTTCTCGCGAAGAAGTTTGGCCCGACGGCTCGCACGAACCGCCGGCGATGAGCACGCGCTGACCGGTCTCCTGACTTCTGGCTTCGGTCCTTCACCTCGCCTTCCCGGATCGCGAGCGATCCAGTGGCACCGGGCCCCGAAGAATGTCGAGGCTGAGGTGTTGTAGCCAGTCACAGTGGCGCAACCGTGCCGGATTCGCACCGGCTTCCCACCGCGGCCCGAACCGGTCGGGCCATCAACGCGCGGCAGTGACAACAGCTTGTAAAGAACTGGCGCCATTCTAGAAACCCACGCGCTGCCAAGCAAGCATTTTGTGCGTGTGAGGAAAAAGTCGGTAGCACTACTGTCCGGCTAAGTTTTCTCCGACAGCGATTTCATCTCGGTAGAACCGACACTTCATGGCTGTCCTGACTTTTTTCGATTTCGTTTGGGCGACGCTCTTCCGCAGGGGTTTGACCCGCCTCTCGGCGGATCAAACACCCTATGAACGAAGGTCGCACCGTCTTCGCCCAACTGATGGACTGCCTGCCCAAATACGAGTTCGATAAGTGTGTCCATCGCTATCGCGCCAACTTCCGCGTCCGCTCGCTGCTCGCTTATGATATGAACAATTCCTGGTCATGGCCTTCGCCCAACTGACCGGGCGCGAGAGCTTGCGCGACATCGAAACCTGTCTGCGCGCGCTGGGAGCCAAACTCTATCACAGCGGCATCCGCAAACCCACCGCCCGCAGCAGCTTGGCCGACGCCAACGAGAAGCGCCATTGGCGACTCTTCGCCGACTTCGCCCACGTGTTGATCCGGCAAGCCTCCACGCTCTACGCCCGCGAGGCCTTCGGTGCCGAACGGAAGCAGGCCGCTTACGCGCTGGACTCCACCACCATCGACCTTTGCCTGTCGCTCTTTCCGCGGGCCAAGTTCCGCCGGCACAAGGCCGCCATCAAACTGCACACCCTGCTGGCCCTGCGCGGCAACTATCCCACCGTGGTGATCGTCACGCCGGGCCGCATCCACGACGTGAACATCCTCGACCCACTGGCCTACGAAGCCGGCTCGTTCTACGTCTTCGACCGCAGCTACCTGGACTTCGCCCGCCTGCATCGCCTCCACCAAAGCGGCGCTTTCTTCGTCACGCGCCCCAAGAGCAACTTCCGTTGCCAGCGGCGCTACTCGCGCCCCGTGGACAAGACCACCGGCCTGCGGTTCGACCAGACCGTCGCGCTGACGGGCTTCTACGCCCGGCGCGACTATCCCGACGCCCTGCGGCGGATTGGTTTTCGCAACCCGGAGTCGGGTCAGCTGCTGGTGTTCCTGACCCACAACTTCATCGAACCGGCGCTGACGATTGCGCAACTCTACCGCTGCCGATGACAGATCGAACTGTTCTTCAAATGGCTCAAGCAACATTTGCGAATCAAGACCTTCTACGGGACAACCGAAAACGCGGTGCGCACCCAGGAGTGGATCGCTCTCTCGGTTTACCTGCTGGTGGCTTTGCTCAAGAAGCATTGGCATCTGGACCAGAGTCTTTACACGATTCTACAGATTTTGAGCCTGACGCTGTTCGAGAAAACGCCCATTCTACAGGTGCTTTCGCAACA
>JAOACV010000530.1 GCA_026417675.1 Verrucomicrobiia bacterium | reverse complement strand
GAGTGGCGTCTCGTTCGAAGAACTCTTCAAGCGCCTCAACCTGCCGCCCGATTTCGAATGGCGGGCGTCCGCGCCCGACGCCGAGGTGCTTTACATCCATCGCCGCGTCGGAGAAGCGGAAGTCTATTTCATTTCAAACCAGCAATACCGCCAGGCGGAGGGCGCGGCCATCTTCCGTGTGGCCGGCAAATCGCCGGAATGGTGGGACCCCGCCAGCGGCGCGATCCGCCCGCTGCCGGAGTATCACGAGGAAGCAGGGCGCACCACAGTGCCGTTGCGGCTTGATCCGGCCGGTTCCGGCTTTGTCGTCTTCCGCGGCAAACGCGAAACGGCGCGGGGCAAGAACTGGCTGGAGTTCAAAGACCTCCAGCCGATTGCCGGCCCGTGGCAGGTGAGTTTCCCGCCGAATCTTGGCGCGCCCGCGTCGGCAAAACTCGACAAGCTCATCTCGTTGTCGGAGCACGCAGAGCCGGGCATCCGCTTCTTTTCCGGCACGGCTACGTATGCCTGCCAATTTGAGATCGCAGATTTGAAATCTCAGATGTTCCTCGACCTCGGTGACGTGCAGGTCATCGCGGAGGTGAAACTGAATGGCCGCGACCTCGGCATCCTCTGGAAACCGCCGTTCTGCGTGGATGTGACCGACGCGCTGAGGCGCGGCCCGAACAACCTCGAGGTCCGCGTCACCACGCTCTGGCCCAATCGCATGATCGGCGACGCGGCGTTGCCGGACGACGTGCCGTGGAACCGCGAGCGACGGCGCGGCGCGTATCCCGCGAGTTGGCCCGACTGGCTGGTCAACGGCACGCCGCGGCCCAGCGGCCGCGTCACCTTCTGCACGCGCAAGGATGTCTATGCGAAGGATGACCCGCTGCTTCCCTCCGGCTTGATTGGGCCCGTGACACTCCGCACGGTGACCTCTATGGAAGAACAATGACGGCTCCATCGCCCATCGCAACATCGAGATTGTGCCGCTGAGGCAATACCGAAATGAAAACTCTGGCGCTTGTAACTATTCTTGCTTCAATCGCCGCCATGCAAGCGGCGGACACAGCCAACGACATCGCCATCATTCCTGCCCCGGTGGAATTGATCCGGCGCAGCGGCGATTACACGCTGACCGGCACGACGAAGATTGTCGCCAGGCCGGGAAGCGGGAGCGAAGCAGAGTTTCTTGCCGCACGATTGCGTGCGCCGACGGGATTCGCGCTGCCGGTGGTCGGCGGCAATGCCACAGACGGTTGCATCGAGCTGCTTGTTGACCGTTCGTTGGAAACCGCGCTCGGCCACGAAGGCTACCGGTTGTCGGTCAACGCTCATGGCGTGCGCATCCGCGCCTCTTCGAGGGCTGGCCTGTTTTACGGCGGCATCACGCTCTGCCAGTTGCTACCGTCCGCCATCTTGAGTGCTCAGCGGGTGCCGCAGCCGGCTCGTTGGACGATTCCCTGCGTTGACATCGAGGACCGGCCGCGTTTTTCGTGGCGCGGCCTGCTCCTGGATCCTGCGCGGCATTTCCTGCCCCCGGAGTTCATCAAAAAATTCGTGGACGTGATGGCGTTTCACAAGTTGAACACGCTGCAACTGCACCTGACCGACGATCAAGGCTGGCGGATCGAGATCCAGAAGTATCCACGACTCACGCAGATCGGTTCCGTGCGGTCGGAATCGCCGCGCAAGGGCGACCGCAAACAGGGCGACGGAACGCCTTACGGGCCGTTCTTCTACACGCAGAAACAGATTCGCGAGCTGGTGGCTTACGCGCAGGATCGCCACGTCACGCTCGTGCCGGAGATTGAGATGCCAGGCCATTTTCTCGCCGCGCTGGCGGCGTATCCGGAGTATTCGTGCCGCGGCGGGCCATTCGCGGTGCGCACGCGCTGGGGCATCGAACCGGACATCCTTTGCCCCGGCAATGACGCGGCAGTCGGGTTTGTTACGGACGTCCTCGGCGAGGTGACAGAGTTGTTCCCCAGCCGGTTCATCCACATCGGCGGCGACGAAGCGCCGCGCGACCGTTGGAAGAACTGCCCGAAATGCCAGGCGCGCATGAGGGCCGAGGGTTTGGCGAAAGAGGCGCAGCTTCAGACGTGGCTCAATCATCGTTTGGAGAAGTTTCTCGCAAGCAGGGGCCGCCGGATGATCGGCTGGGACGAAATCCTCGAAGGCGGCCTCACGCCCGACGCGGTGGTGATGTCGTGGCGCGGCACCAAGGGCGGCATCGCTGCGGCCGAAGCGGGCCACGACGTGATCATGTCGCCCACCACCCATTGCTACTTCGACTACGCGCAAGCGCGCGGCCCCCAAGAGCCTGAATGTATCGGCGGCTGGATCCCGCTGGAGAAGGTCTATGAGTTTGAGCCGGTGCCGCCGACACTGGCGGAAGACAAACGCCGGCACATCCTGGGCGCGCAGGGCAATCTGTGGGGTGAATACATGTGGACGCCGCAAGATGTGGAATACTTTGCGTTCCCGCGCGCCGTGGCACTAGCGGAGGTCGTCTGGTCGCCGTCCCAGAGCCGCAACCTTGGCGATTTCCTCGGCCGACTGCGACGCCACCTCGGCCGGCTCGACCGGCTTGGTGTGAACTATCGCAAGCTCGACCAGCGGTAAGTCTTGATCGTGCAGGCTCGGAGTCCGGTGATCCGCAGCTTGGCGTGTTGTTTCCAGCGAATGACGCAAAAAGATGATACGGTCGTCGCATTTTATTGCGTCATCCTCCTAAGCTGCCGAGGATCGGTGGCCGGCATCAGCGGATTGCCTCAGCCTTCGTTGCGGAAAACGATGTCGCGCACAAGGGGGGCGCCGAGATGCTCGCGCAATCGGGCCAGCACGTCCTTCTTGAGGCTGTCTCT
>JAOACV010000052.1 GCA_026417675.1 Verrucomicrobiia bacterium | reverse complement strand
GTTTTCACGCCGCAGAAAGCGGTCTTCTTGCGCTTGCTTTTCGCAATGGCGGCCACCTGCGTGTCGCTTTGCGGTTCGTGATTCGAGCGTCTCCGCGACGTTGAGCCGCCTGCGCTCAACTCTGGCTCAGCCGTTTCTGCGGCGCGTCGTAGAGCATCGCGTGGGCCTCCTGCAGGATGGCGGGGATGCGAGCGGCAAAGGGGCTGCGGGCGAGGGCGGGGCGGATGTCCACCTCTCCGAGCTTGGCGACGTGTTCGCCGGGGAACCAGTGGTCGGCGTTGCCGAGGAGGTTGTAGCGCAACTTGCCCCAGTCTACGAGGTCGAGCGACTTCGCGTAGGTCCACAGGCGCAAGATTTCCAACACGTTGACGTTGCCGGGCGTGTGGGTCCATTCCGGCAGGCCCTCGTGCCAGTGCTCGCACCAGTCGGCGCCGAGCACGCGCGCCATCTCGGCGCGCAGGCGTCGTTCGATGGGCGCAACGACTTCTGCCGCGCGGTCGTAGTGGACAAGCGCGGCGACGTGCTCGTCGAAGTCGCCCGGTTTGGCCACGCCGATGCTCAGCGTGTGGACCTGCGGGCGGGCGAGGCAGTAGAGGAGATTGAACTGCATCGGCGTCAGCGGCCGGCACAACTCGACCAGCTTCGGCGGCGGCGCGTAGAGTTTGCCGCCCTTGTCGTTGGGACTGATGCTGAACACGCCCATGTCGCGCTGCGCCGCGGCCAGCACGGCGCGCCAGTTCAGGTCGTTGACGAAATACCAGTGCAGGTTGACGTAGTCGAACCCGTCGGTCTCAATGGCCTTGACGATGTCGTCGGTGGGTCCGTGGGCGGAGAAGCCGACGAACCGGCACCGGCCCTCGCGCTGGAGCTTGCGCGCGGCGTCCAGACAGCCGCCCTTGCGGATCGTCCAGTCCAGAAGCTGGGGGTTGTTGACGCCGTGGACGGCCAGCAGGTCCACGTAATCGAGCCGCAGGTAATTGAGCGACTTCTCGAACGTGGCGAGAAACTCCTCCGGCGTGGCGGTCGGTTGGACCTTGGTCTGGACGATGATCTTGTCGCGCGGCAGCGTGGGCAAGACGCGGCCGAGCTGCATCTCGCTGGTGCCGTAAGCGCGCGCGGTCTCGATGTGGTTGATGCCAAGGGCGAGGGCGCGATGGACGCAGGCTTCGAGGTTGGCCTGGCCGTCGGCGGGGATCTCGCTCCACGGCGCGTCCTGCCACTTGTGTTGGTAGCGCATCCCGCCGCAGGTGAGGACGGGCATCCGCAGTTCGGTGCGGCCAAAGCGGCGATATTTCATGGTCGGTTGGTCCACGCCGACACCGATTACACGGACTTGCGGTGGCGTTCAAGCAATCCGTGATTGAGCCGCCGGGCGTTGTTTGCTAGTAGTTCGGGCACTTATGAGCCAATCCGCGGCACTGGATCATGTTTGTGGTTTGCTGGAGAGGCAATACGGCGAGCTGGGGCGCGCGGCGGGCGAGCGGGTGCGGCAATGGATGCAGGGCGGCGTGCCGCACGCCTATCCGGAGATCATCGCGAGGCATTTCGAGGACGAGCGACACCTGCCGTTGTTGTTCGACGCGTTCTGGCAGGTGCTGCCGTTCGGCACCGGCGGCCACCGCCGGCGCGTCGGCTACGGCCCGAACCGCCTCAACCCAACCACCGTCGCGATGACCGTGCAGGGCCACTGCCAGTATCTGCGCAGCGCATTTCCGACGGCGAAGGAACTCACGGTTGTGGTTGCCAACGACGTGCGCGTCTTCAACGACCTCAGCGGCACGTATCGGTTCCTCGGCGCGACGCATCCGCTGCTGGGTGTTTCGTCGCGGTCGCTGGGCCGGCTGGCGTGCGAGATTTACGCCGGCAACGGCATCATTGCGTATTTCGCGGCGCCGGAGAAGCCCGACGCGGTGCTGAGCACGCCGGAGTTGTCGTTTTTGATTGACCGGCTGAAGACCCAGGGCGGCGTCAATCTCTCGGCCTCGCACAATCCTCCCGACGACAATGGCATTAAGGTCTATGACGAGTTCGGCAGCCAGCCGGTCGCGCCGCAGGACCAGCGGCTCGCCGATGCGATGCTCGACGCGACACAGATTCGTTCGATGCCGTTCGAGGAGGCGTTGCAAGCGGGCCTCGTGCGCGCGATTCCGGCGGCATTGCACGAGGAGGATGTGAACGCCTACGTGAAGTTTTACGGCAACACGTGGAAAGCCCGGCCCGACATCCCGATCGTCTATACCCCGTTGTGCGGCGTCGGCCTGACGACCGCCGGCGCGGTGCTCGAACGACTCGGCTTTCCGCTGCTCACGCCGCCCAACGAAGGCCCCGACGGCTCGTTCGCGCCGATTCCGTTCAAGGCGCCCAACCCGGAGGTGCCGCAGGCCACCCTGCCGGCGTGCGCGTTTGCCGACGCCCACCACGTGGACGTCGTCCTATCCAGCGACCCCGACGCGGACCGCATCGGCGTGGAGGTCAAACACTCCGACGGCCGCTGGCATCACCTCGAGGGCAACCAGATCAGCGCGGTGCTTTGCTATTTTCTCATGCTCGACCCGCAAGGCCCGCGCCGGCGCGGGTTGGTGATCGAGACGCTGGTGACCACCAAGATCATCGCTAGGATCGTCGAGAAGGCCGGCGACTCCTGGCTCGCGGACGATTTGTTGGTCGGTTTCAAATACGTCGCCGACGTGCTCAAGCAGCTGGAGCGCGACGGCCGTTACAAACACATCGCCTGCTCGCCCAGCCAGCTCGTGTTGGCCACCGAGGAAAGCCACGGTGTCATCTGCATCCCAACCATCCGCGACAAGGACGCGACGCCCGCCTGCATGTATCTGGCCGCGCTCTACCAGCGCCTGCGCCTCGAAGGCCGCACGTTGCTCGACTACTACGTCCAGATCCTTGAGGAACTCGGCGGCTACACGGAGGTGAACCGTTCCATTGTCTTGTCGGGTGCCGAAGGCGTGGTCAAGAAGGACCGCATCATGGCGTCGTTGCGCGAGTCGCCGCCCCCAATCCTCGCCGGCCAGCCCGTGCGCAGGATCGCGGACTATTGGGACCAGAAAGCGTTCGGCCCGTTCGTCAGCGAAACCGACAAGCTGCCGCGTAACGTCATCCAGATTTTCAGCGACGCCTTCATCATCACCGTGCGGCCGTCGGGAACGGAGCCGAAACTGAAGTTCTATTGCCAGATGCTCCCCTGCGGCCAACCCAGCGGGACGCGAGGCTTGGCCCTGCTGAAGGAACTGAAAACCCGCGCCGAGACTGTTGCGCGGCAGATTTACAACGAGTTACTGGCGCGCATTGACGTGTCGTTAAGCGAGGCCGCGCTGCTGCTGCCCGACATCATTGATCTGGACCGCAAACAGGACTTCGACCGAAAGACCGTTGCACGCCTGCGCGACGCGCTCGCCGGGACGACCCACGCCAACCTGAGCGAACTTCTCGCGTGGCTGCGCGCCGAAGCGGCCGCGATGACTCCCGGAGCCGACCCGCTGCCGGCGCTGAAGCCCGCCGTAGCCCATCTCTGCAAGCAGTGGGCGGAAGAATTGGGTTCGCGTCCGCTGTTTGCGGAACTGCAGAGGTGGGCCTCCGGATAAACCCGCACCCGCCAGGAAGGAGGGCGTCCCAAAAACGCGTTCCCCGGCGCGCCGTTGCAGCCGGGTCGCGCTCGGAGAACGCCATCCACCTATTCGCCGCCTCTACTTCACCCGCCGCAGCTCGGCGGGCTTCTCGCCAAACGCCTCCGGATCGTCCGCGTATCGGGCGATCAACGCCTGCAAGTCTTTCGTGGATGCCGTCAGCAAAATGATGGGCTTGTCGTCACCGTATGTCTCGTGACGGACGGCGATCTTTTTCTCGTCGATCATTCTCATCAGCCAGCCGAGATTCAGTGGCCCGATTTCCAACGTGTCGCCCTTGAGGGCGACCTTCCAAAAGTAGTGCACCCGGATCAGGTGAATCTTGTAGAGGCCGTTCTCGAAGTCCGGCTCCTCCGGATACGTGTCGAGGAACAGGTGCTTGCCCAAGCGCACGAGCCGCGCCTCGAACTTCGCCGGCACGCCCTTGGCGGTCGTGGTCAGGGTGTAGAGTTTGTCGCCGGACTTCTCAAACGTCCACGTGTCCGTCTCGTCGGGTTCGCCCCACTTTCCGACCAAGCCCGGCTCGAAAACGAGGTCTTTGTCGGTGTAGAGCGGGTGGAGCGACGGCACGCAACCGAGCATCACGGCGGCGACCGCGCAGGTGAGCAACAATGTCAGATGACGCATATCGAACCTCCTAGTTGACTGTGAACGCGCGGAACGGTGCGCCCCACGACGGAATCCGAAGGCGGCGGTTCCGCCACCCGTTCCGCTTCCGGCTGTTGGCCTTCGATTTCCTCATAGGGTGCCGGTGACAGGGGCGTATTCATTGGCGGCATATAACGCGCTTTCTTCAGCACGGACGCGGCATCTCTCGAGGTCGCGTCGCCGCCCCCACCAGCCGAAGAATTTCCGCGAAAAATTCTGTCATGCGACCGCCAGAGGACGCGCTCGACTTTCCGCGGCAGGTTTCGAAAATAGCGCGCATCATGAGCGCGTGGCCGGTGTTTAACCGTGCGTTGCGCTGAGCACACAATTATGCACGAGTCCCATTCATCCGTGTTGCGTCCGGTCGCGAAGATGGTCCGCTGGATTTCCCGCGGATGCGGTCTTTTGGTAATGTTCTTGCTGGCGGCATTCCTCATCAGCAATTTGTTGTTTCTGGACGTTGGTTCGCCATCGGAGCCGGATGCCGGCACCGGCTCGGTCCAGGTCGTTTGGTTGGCGGTGGAACTGCTCTGCTTGGCGGCGGCATGGAGATGGGAATTCACCGGCGGTTGCGGCCTGCTCGCCGTCGCGCTCATCCAGGCGAGCCGCAGCAGCGGCGGCACGGCGTTTCTTCATCTCGCCGCGGTCATCACGGCTTTCTTGTTTGGGCTCAGCAAGTTGTTGAGCGACATCTGCGACGCCGATGAACGCGGTTTCGAACCCCGTCCCTTGGCCAATCACGCGCGGCCAGGCAAACGAACCGGTCCCGCCTCCTCTCCGTCCTTGCGTCCCGCCAGCCGCAGTTCCGCCACGCTGCCGCGCCTCGGCGACCGGAGACCCCAGCCGGGAATGTTGCTCTGGCTGAAACGCTGGTTCAAGTAACCACCCGCTGCGGCCAGTCCGGTTACTTTCCAAACCATTTCTTCGCCTTGTCGAGGAAGCTCTTGATCATGGGCTGGCTGTCCTCGTTGCAGAGGGCGGCAAATTCCTGGAGTTTCTTGCGCTGCTCGGCGTTGAGCCGGGTGGGGACCTCGACGACGACGCGGACGTGCTGGTCGCCGCGGCCATGCCCCTCGACGTTGGGCACGCCTTTGCCGCGCAAGCGGAACACTGTGCCGCTCTGCGTGCCGGGGGGAATGGTCAGCTTCGCCTCGCCGTTGATCGTCGGCACGTCCACCTGGCCGCCCAACGCCGCGACGGCAAAAGTGATGGGCACATCGCAGTGAAGGTCGTCGCCCCGGCGCACGAAAACATCGTGCGGCTGGACGTGCACCACGACGTAGAGATCGCCCGGCGGACCGCCCTGCGGTCCCGCGTTGCCGTGGCCCGCCGAGCGCATGCGCATGCCGGTCTCAATGCCCGCCGGCAGCCGCAGTTTGATGCGGCTGGTGACGCGGACCAGTCCACGGCCGCGGCAGGTCGGGCAAAGTTTCTCCACCGTCTCACCCTCGCCGTTGCAGCGCGGACAATCCTGGCTGACCCGGATGATGCCGAGCGAGCGGGTCACGTGACCGCGACCGCGGCACATGGGGCATTGGTTCCTCTTGGAGCCGGGCGCCGCGCCGCTCCCGCGGCAGGTTGCACAGTGGTCCAGCCGCTCCACGGCGATTTCCTTTTCCGCGCCGAAAACCGCGTCCTCGAAACTGATCTCCAAGTCATAACGCAGATCGTCGCCCTCCGTGGGTCCGCCGCGCCGCCGCTCGACGCCGCCGAACAGTTCGTCGAAGATGCTGGCGCCCAAGCCGCCGCCGAAGCTTTCAACGACCTCCCGGAAAATATCGCGCGGGTCATGAAACCCACCCCATCCCGGCGGCACGCCGACGCCGCCTCGCTCGAATGCCTCCGGCCCGAACTGGTCATACGTCGCGCGCTTCTGGGGATCGCAGAGCACTTCGTAGGCGTGGCCGAGTTCTTTGAACTTCTCCTCCGCGTCCTTGTCGCCGGGGTTCCTGTCGGGATGATATTTCAGGGCGAGCTTGCGATAAGCTTTCTTGATGTCCTCGACGCTCGCGTCGCGGGGCACGCCCAGCACTTCATAGTAATCGCGCCGAGTCGCCATGGTCAGGACTCGACAGGCGCGCCTTCGGCGGCCCCGTCCGCAGGCCGGGGCGTTTCAGCCGGAGCAGGGGCCGGTTGCGGCTTGCCTTTGGAAACGACCACTGTTGCGGGACGCAGCAGCCGGTCCGACAGTTTGTAGCCCTTGCGCAACTGTTGGATCACCTTGCCGGCCGGATGCTCCTCGGACTCCAAATGCGAGATCGCCTCGTGCACTTGCGGGTCGAAATGCTGGCCCTCGGCGTTGACTACCTCGACGCCTACTTCGCGCAGCACGGCGTGGATCTGACCCAACGTCATCTTCAAGCCCTCGACGAGCGCCTTGATGCTGTCGGGGTTCTGATTGGCGTCGGCGTGCTGGAGCGCCGCCTCGAAACTGTCAATCGCCGGCAGCAACCGCGCCAGCAGGTGCTGGGTCGCATACTTGGCTTGTTCGACCTTCTCGCGCGCGACGCGTTTGCGATAGTTGTCGAGGTCGGCGGCCAGGCGCAGACATTTGTCCTTCCACTCCTCCATCTGCGCCGCTTTGGCTTTCAACGCCTCGACATCATCGCTCGCCGCGAACGGGGCCTCTGCCGGCGCGGGAGCAACCGGCGGGGCAGACGAAGCAGCCGTCTCATCGCCCGGCGCGGGCGTCGGATCGGTGTGTTTGGTCTTCTTGGCTCGGAGCATAACGGGCGAGTCAGTGTAGCGACGCGGACGTTCCAGTCAATCCTGCCGGCCCCCCGGCGGCAGCGGCCGCCATGCAGGAGTTCTCAGGCGCCGGTCTTTTGCGCGGCGCGCATTTTCTCGAGGTCCTCCGCGAGGAAGCGGACGCAGTCCTTGAACTTTGGCACGTTCTGGGGGTCAATCGCCATCAGCGTGCGGTGGGCCTCCAACATCACTTCCGCCTGTTTCGCCATGTCGCCGGATGCGGGCGCGGTCTGGAGCGACTGCATCTCGCCGGCCGGCTGGCTCACGGGGCTTGCGGGGCCGACCCGCAAGTCGCACAGATCAATCGTGAAGAGTTTGTCTATGCCCAGCGACGAGAGCACCTCACGGCAGCGCGCGTTAACGTTGGCGAGGTGGACTTTGCCGGAGGCGCTGGCCGTGTTGTCCGCCGCCTGGAGCCGCAGCCCCATGCCCGCCAGGACGCCGAGGAATGTGCTGTCCATGGACGTGCATTCCGCGAGGTCCACCACGAACTCACGGTAGCCGCGGCCGATCATTTCGAGGCTGAACTGACGCAGCGGCTGGCTGATCTGGAAGCCGCCCTTGCCCTGCACCTTGATGAACACCAAGTTGCCGGACACACCAACCAGAATGTTGTTCGGATTCTCGCTCACGATGTCCCATGCTGTTCGCAACGTCAGAAGTGAACCCGATGCAGTATAGACCCGCTTCGGATTCCGTCAAGCTTGGCGAAACTCGGATCGCGAATCACGAAGCCGTGAGGCGAATCGCCGCCGGCGTTCGGCGGATCGTTACGGCTGTATGGGCGTCATCTCGCAAGCGATCGAAAACTGGTGTTGCGCCGCGTCCGGCAGCAGTTTCGTGCCAGGACACAAGCGACCGTCGCGCGAGTCGAAAGTCTTGACCTCGATGCGGTTGGCCGCCGGCAGGAAGCGGCAGATGCGCAGCCAGTAACCGTCGCGGTCCTGCATGTAGTCCGACAACACTTCGTGGACCGGTTTGCCGTGGTCGTTGGTGGACACCAGGCGCATCGCCTGCGTCCGGCTTTGGTCGCCGCTGAGAATCAGAAACAGGTTGGCGTGCCTGCGGAAGCATTTGTCCCACATCTGTTGCGGCGTGTTGCCGCACGCGCCGTGGGTCTTTTTCCATTGCATGCGGCCCTTGGGAGCAGTGACGAAGTCTTCCGGCCTCTTCGGTTTTTGCAACGGCCCCAAGCCCATGTGGGTCGTTACGATGGCGCGGCGTTTGGAGTGCGTGTCGAGCACACCGCCAGCCCACGCCAGCACGTCATCGGGCGCATTGCATTCCAGATGCAGGATGACGAACTCCATGCCGGCGGCGGAGAACAACTGGAAACTGTTCGCGCCGTTGCCGGAGATGGCCGGGTCGCCCGGATGATTGAACGCGCCGCCATACCACGGCATCCCGGCAAAGCGCGCCGCGCCGAAATGCGCTTGGAACAGCGACGTGTTGCCGTCGTCCTTCATGTCATGGTTGCCCGGCGCGATGCCGTAAGGCACTCGGTTGTGAAGGCGGTCCATACAGCGCCGCGCCACGGCCCATTGATCGGGCACGTTCCTGTCCACCAGATCGCCCACATGTGTCACGAAGACGATGCGCTGCCTTTGCAGGTTGTCCACGACCCAGCGCGTGTGCGTGTCGAGGACGCTGTTGGTGACCTCGTTGGTGCTGGTGGGTTGAGCTTTCGTGCCCCGGCCGAGGTAGTGTTGCGTGTCGGGAATCACCACGATGCTGAAGCTGCCTTCCGGCGCCGGCGACAGAACCGACTCGGCCGCGCGCGCGAAGAACGGCGGCCAGCCGGCGACGATCAGAACGGCAATAATGAGGGGTAGCAGGCGCTTCATGCGGCGGTCACGGTCAGGGAAAGGCTTCATCGTTGCTGATTGCTCACGCTCACCAGCGTCATACCGGCAAAGTAGATCGTGCCGCTGGTCTTGCGACGATGGCTGTCCAGCAACAGCGGACTGTCCCAACGCAAAGCGCCGTGGACCACGCCGTCATTCCTGCCGCCCCAATGCAGCATCTGGTGCCAGTTGCCCAAAGGCAACAGCACACAGCGCCAGCCGGTCCAGTCGAGCCGCGGGCCGCGACACTGGAAGGTCTGACCGCTGGAGTCGGTCACGCGCAAGGCGAGCGAATTGCCTGAGTTGTCGCCGTGAACCCACACGCCCAGCGCGCACGGTTGGCCCTCAACAAACACCGGCCGGGCAG
>JAOACV010000529.1 GCA_026417675.1 Verrucomicrobiia bacterium | reverse complement strand
CCTCCCAAGGTGTCCAAAAAATCGGGGCAATCCCACGTCGCCTGCCAGCGCGCGGTTGGGGTTCTCCTCCTTTCTTATGGAGATCTGACCGGGACAACAACCACCGGGGGCACTCGCACGGATGGCGGAGGCGAACCCCGCCGCCCGGCCAGTGCCGCGCGGATCATCAAAAACTCGCCCAAGTTGTCCGTCGTGAGCATGCCGCGTAGTCCGCCGTCGTCCATTACGAGCACCGGCACGGCACGTTCCGAACGCAGACGCGACAGGGCGAAGTCCAGCAGGTCGCCAGGGGCCGCGGTTTCGAACTCGCGCTGCATGACGCTCTCGACCAGCGCGTCCTCGCCGGCCTTGCCGAGCGCCTCGAACAAATCCTGGTGCACCAACACGCCCACGGGATCGCCGTCCACCACGACGGGGAAATCGCGTTGCGAGCCGGCGAGAATCAGTCGCGCCGCATCGCCCAGCGTCGCCCGCGGGCTGAGCGTGGAGAACTCGGTCAGCATCGCCTCGCGCACGGGGATGCCGGCGAGCGCGGACTTCATCTCGGCCGCGCTGGCCTCTTGTGCCGCGCCGATCCACACAAACAACGCGATGAACAGCAGCATCGGGTTGCCGAACAGACCGATGAAACCAAACAGCACCGCCATGCCCTGGCCGACGGTCGCCGCGATGCGCGTGGCGCGAACGTAATCCAGCCGCAGCGCCAGCAACGACCGCAGCACCCGCCCGCCATCCATCGGAAACGCCGGCAGCAGGTTGAAGAGGACCAGCAGCACGTTCACCGCGAGCAGACGCTCAAGGAGGTTGCCTTGGGTGGCGCTCAGGGATGACAGCGGTTCCCACGTGCCCGTCAGCGTCAGCCATCCAAACAGGAGCGCCGCGATCGCGACGTTCACCGCCGGCCCGGCCAGCGCAACCCACAGCTCATGCGCCGGGTTGTCCGGCATCCGCTCCAGCCGGGCCACGCCGCCGATGGGCAACAGCGTGATGTCGCGGGTCCTGATGCCGTAGCGGCGCGCCGTTAGCGCATGGCCGTATTCGTGCAGCAACACGCAACCAAACAGCAGCAGAAAGAACATCACCCCGGTGGCGGCGGCCCCGATGCTGCGGCCCGCCATCCAGTGCGCAAGACCCAGAAAACCGAGCAGCAGCAGAAACGTGAAGTGGATGTAAACATCAATCCCCAGAATGCGTCCGAGTTTGAATGACCATTTCATAGGCTGTCTCTCCTGTCATTGTGCCCACTTCACCCGCGCATTCGCAGGCGGGCCGGCGCTTGAAGGTTGCTTCTGATCCGACGCAGCCGCTTTTGCGCGCGGCTGCTGATCTGCGCCTCCAAGCCGCCCATTGCCTTGGCAATGGCGGCGCGCAACGTGTGGTCGCACCCGTCGGCGAACACATCCGGGCCGGGTGTGACCAGATGCACGCTGACCCGGAACGGCGGGCTGGCCTCGTGTCGGCGCTCCAGCCGCACGGTGGCCTCCTCGATCACCAGTTTCGACTGCAGCGCCATGATCCGGTTCTCCACAAGCGAATCCAGCTCGTCCGTGGACCGGATGTGCGAATGTTGGATGTGGATTTTCATGGGCATGTCCTTTCGTGGTGCAGCCTGCGTTTACTCGCGATCCCGGCCGGTCAACAACGGCAGCAAGTGCCACAGGAAATAGACCAGCGAGGTCACGAACGCCGCCACGTAGGTCAGCGCCGCCGCA
Source organism: Verrucomicrobiia bacterium (assembly GCA_026417675.1). Classification (GTDB taxonomy): domain Bacteria; phylum Verrucomicrobiota; class Verrucomicrobiia; order CAIQCK01; family CAIQCK01; genus JAOACV01. The sequence continues at coordinate 1,149 of JAOACV010000529.1, read as the reverse complement.
TCAAGCACCTTGCGCACCGCCAGCGCCTCGGCGCCCGGCGTGATGAGGCCCATGCGGCCCAGCACATCCTTCGCGCGGCGCGACGCGTCGAACTCCACCGGCAGAGTGACCAGATTGAACAGCATCATCACGCCCCACGCGCCCGCCAGGATGGTCGCCGCCACCATCGGCTGGATGAGGCCGGTGAACATGCCCAGCAACGGCAGCCACATCACAAGTTGGCTGGCGAACGTGGTGACGCCTACCGCCGCCATCCGCCACATCAACGGCTTGTAGGCGCGCTGATGCTGGATGGCGTGGCCGCATTCGTGCGCCGCCACGCCCAGCGCGGCGGGCGAGGTGCCGTAGTAGTTGTCCGTCGAGAGCACCAGCCGCTTGCGCAGCGGATCGTAATGGTCGCTCAGCATCTCGTCGTGATGCGTCACTTCCACGTCGTGGATGCCGGCCTGGCGCAGGATCAACTGCGCCGCCTCGCCGCCGGTCACGCCGGAGGCGACCGTGCCTTCGTTGTAGCGATTGTAGGTCAGGCGAACGCGGGCCGCCGCCCACAGCGACAGGCCCATCGTCGCGAGGATGATCAGCCACAGTGTCATGGTCTTTGTCCTTTCGCTCTGCTTTGTTCCTGGCGCCGGCGACCCCGCCCGGGGCCATTCAGCCGGCTGCCAAACTCTGCGCGGACAATGCAGCGGGATCCCCGTTTCCACTAATACGAAATTTCTCATTGATACTTAGCTTTAACCGAATACCGTCCCGCGCCATGGAATGGCTGAATTACCATCATCTGCGTTACTTCTGGACCGTCGCGAAGGAAGGCAGCCTCAAGAAGGCCGCCGAGAAGCTGCACGTCTCCCAGCCGTCCATCTCCGCGCAGATCGCCGCGTTGGAGGAGGCGCTCGGCGAGCCGCTGTTCCGGCGCAGCGGGCGCAACAAGGTGCTTACCGACGCCGGCCAGATCGCGTTCAACTACGCGGAGGAGATTTTCAGTCTAGGCCGCGAACTGGTCAGCGCCATCAAACAGCGGCCGGGCGCGAAAGCCTTGCGGCTCTATGTCGGCGTGGCGGATTCGTTCCCCAAGCTCATCACCAACGAAATCATCAAGCCGGTCTTCACCATGCCGCAAACCTGCCATGTCATTTGCCGCGAGGGAAA
>JAOACV010000528.1 GCA_026417675.1 Verrucomicrobiia bacterium | reverse complement strand
CTCCAAAAGTTTCTGGTCGCGGGCAGCGAACCGAAAGCGCGCGTTGTGTGGAGGCCGCCGCGCGGGCTGCGCTCGCTGCGGCCGGATGAAGATTTGTTGAACGGTTTCCCGCTGGACCGCCGCGCGCAGCCTGTGAGCGGGTTCCATGGCGGCACAAGCGACGCATTGGAGGTGCTTGACAGGTTTATCGAGCAGCGGCTGGCTGGTTACGCCACGCGCCGCAACAAGCCGGAGCTTGCCGGCACCAGCCGGCTTTCACCGTGGCTGCACTTCGGCCAGATCGGCCCGCGCACGGTGGCCCTAGCCGTGCGCAACGCCGGCGCGCCGTCGGCCGACCGCGATGCGTTTCTCGAAGAGCTCATCGTCCGGCGCGAACTGGCGGTGAACTTCGTCCGCCACAACCCGCGCTACGACTCGCTCGCGTGCGCCGAACCGTGGGCGCAGCGGACCTTGCGCGAGCACGCTCGCGACCGGCGGCCCTACGTTTACACCGAACGGCAACTCGAAAACGCCGAGACCCACGACCCACTCTGGAACGCGGCGCAGAAGCAGATGGTGCTCACCGGTTGGATGCACGGCTACGTGCGAATGTATTGGGGAAAGAAGATTCTGGAGTGGAGCCGCAGTCCGGAGGAGGCCTTCGACATCGCGGTGCGCTTGAACGACCGCTACGAACTGGACGGCCGCGATCCGAACGGCTACGCGGGCATCGCGTGGGCCATCGCCGGCAAGCACGACCGCGCCTGGGGGCCGCCGCGGCCTATTTACGGCACGGTGCGCTATATGTCGTTGGCCAGCACGTCGCGCAAATTCGACAGCAGGGCTTACATCGCGCAAGTTGAGGCTCTTGAGCGATGAAAGTTCTCATCACAGGTTCCAGTGGTTTGGTCGGCTCGGCGCTGGTCGAGTCGTTGCAACGCGATGGACATGACATCACGCGACTGTCCCACGGCCGGCCATGGCCGCCGCTGGCGGGCCATGACGCCGTGGTGAATCTGGCCGGCGAGAACATAGCGGCAGGCCGCTGGACGCCGGAGAAAAAGGCGCGCATCCGCGAAAGCCGCATCGGCCTCACGCGGCAACTGAGCGAGGCGCTCGCACGGCTTGGGCAGCCTCCCAAGGTCTTCCTCTGCGCCTCGGCCATTGGCATCTACGGGAACCGCGGCGAGGAAGTGTTGCGCGAAGAGAGTGCGCCGGGCGACGGTTTCCTCGCCGATGTCTGCCGCGATTGGGAGGCGGCGACGCAGCCCGCGACCGACAAGGGCGTGCGCGTCGTCAACCTCCGTTTCGGCGTCATCCTCAGCGCCTGGGGAGGCGCGCTGGCGAAGATGCTAACGCCCTTCAAACTCGGCCTCGGCGGCGTCGTCGGCGACGGCCGGCAATGGATGAGCTGGATCGCGCTCGACGACGCCATCGGCGCAATCCGCCACCTGCTGGCGACCGATTCCCTGCGCGGGCCGGTGAACATCGTGGCGCCCCACCCGGTGACGAACCGTGAATTCACCAAGACCCTCGGCGCGGTTCTGGGTCGGCCAACCGTTTTGCCGCTGCCTGCGTTTGCGGCGCGGTTGGCCTTCGGTGAGATGGCCGACGCGCTGCTGTTGTCCGGCCAGCGCGTGGAGCCGGCGAAACTCGCCGCCACTGGCTACAGCTTCCAGTTTGCAGACCTCAAAAGCGCGCTTCGCCACCTGCTCGACCGGTGAACAGCAGTCTTGGCCCAGGAATGGGAGACAAGGAAGTGGAACGCAGGAGACGCTCCGAAAACCAACGGCGTGAACACAGGATGATCCCTCAGGATGTCCTCGGACAGACAAGGACGCGACGCAGGGTGAGACTGGTGACGCGCAGCGGTGCCCGCGAAGGTCTTGGTCCCGGTTGCTTTGCCAGGAATTGATTCGCGAATTCGGTCTTGAATTGCAGACTTCAGTTGGGGAAATTCGCCCGCATGTTCAGAACGCTCATCTATGCTTGCGCAGCCGTTAGTTTGTTGACCCTCACCCTTCGCGCGGAGGATTGGCCGCACTGGCGCGGGCCGGCGCGGAACGGGCACTCCGCCGAGACGGCTTGGAGCGACCAGTGGCCCGCCGGCGGGCCGCGCGTGGCGTGGAAGGCCAACGTCGGCCTCGGCTTCTCGACGTTTGTCGTCGCCCAAGGCCGCGTGATCACCACCGGCCACGCCGACGGCAAGGACACCGTCTTCTGTTTCGACGCCGACAGCGGCAGGGCGCTCTGGAAACATTCGTATCCCGCCGAACTCGGCGACAAATACTTCGAGGGCGGCACAACCGGCACGCCGACGATTGACGGCGAGCGCGTCTATCAGCTCAGCCGCTGGGGCGACGTCTTCTGCCTCGACGCAGCGACCGGGCGCGTGATCTGGTCGAAGAACCTCCAGCAAGAAACCGGCGTGCCCATTCCCGACTGGGGTTTCAGCGGCGCGCCGCTCGTTCACGGCAACCTCCTCATCCTCAATGTCGGCGACGCCGGCATGGCCCTCGACAAGGCCAGCGGCAAGATCGTCTGGCAGTCGCAGAACAAAGAGGCCGGTTATTCCACGCCGCTGCCGGTCAACCGCGGCAACCAGACGCTGGTGTTGCTTGGCTCGCGCCAGTCCTACGTCGCCGTGGACGCTCTCAGCGGCAAGGAAGCCTGGCGTCATCGCTGGGTCACCCAATACGGCGTCAACGCCGCCGACCCGATTGTGCAGGGCGATCGGGTCTTCATCTGCACCGGCTACGGCAAGGGCGGCGTGATGCTGAAGACCGGCGCGGGCCAGCCGCAGGAACTCTGGAAGACCAAGGCGCTGCGCACACAGATGAATCCCGCCGTGCTCGTGGACGGCCATCTCTACGGCGTGGACGGCGACACCACC
>JAOACV010000527.1 GCA_026417675.1 Verrucomicrobiia bacterium | reverse complement strand
ATGTGTATAAGAGACAGAATCCATAGTGATGCTCTCCAATCGGGGCCTAGAACTCCAGGCCGCCTTCGCGGGCGCCATCGGCCAACGCTTTCACACGGCCGCTGTACTTGAATCCGCCGCGGTCGAAGACGACGGTCTTGATGCCTTTCTCAACCGCGCGCTGGCCGATCAACTTGCCGATGGCGACAGCGCCCTCCTTGTTCCCCTTGGGGGCCTTCTCGGCGAAACTCTTGTCAAGCGTGGAGGCGAACGCCAGCGTCTTGCCGGCCACGTCGTCCACCAGTTGGGCGTAAATGTGCTTGCCCGTGAACGACACCGCCAGACGCGGCCGCGCCGCGGTGCCTCGCACGCGCTGCCGGAGCCGCTGATGACGGCGGGCGATGTATTCTTTGCGTGTCGTCGGTCTCATTTCCTAACTCGTAATGCGTGAATCAACCTGAAATCTGCGAAACAACTCAGTTAAACCCGTGCAAACCCCGCCGCTCCAGCGGCGGCCACGACTCCGGCTCGCCGCCAGACCGCGTTCTCTTTGGCCTGCCAAGGGAGGTGCAAAGGTTAGTGACGAACAAAAAGTTTGCAAGGATTTTTCCCGTTTTTTTCCGGCAGCGTAATGACTCCTATGAAATCCAACCGGCAAAGGGGCAGGGTGGCGCGGAGAGGGGGGCAGGATCAGCCGCGGAATCGGCGCATCCTGGCTGGGGCATCCCTCCGCGTTGTCGGAATTTGTTTAGCGATTGACCGCCCGCGTTTCGCGCCGTAGAAACGAGGCCGCACACATTTGCGTATGAAGACAACTTTGACTCGCCGAGAATTGCTTGGAGTCCTTTCAGCTGCCGGACTCGGTCCGGCTTTCGCCAGTCGCGTGATAGCCGACCAGTCGGAACACGCGGGCCAGGGGGCAAAGGAACTGGATCCGTGCCCGTTGGAAAACCGGCCGCGCTATCCGGCAAGAATTGTCAAGGGCAAGGTCATCCAGCCGGAGCGGCCGTTGCCGGTGATCCAGGAAACCGACGTCCTGGTCGTCGGCGGCGGCTCGGCGGGCTTCGCGGCGGCGGTGTCGGCGGCGCGCGCGGGCGTGAAGACGACGTTGGTGGAGCGCTACGGCTACTTCGGCGGCCTGTGGACGGGCGGCATCGTGCTGGTCGTTATCAGCACGCACGCGATGGAAAACGGCCGGCTCACGCAGGTCGTGCGCGGCATCGGCGGGGAGCTGATGGACCGGCTGGGCAAGATTGACAACGCGATCACGCTCCGCCCCAAAAGTCAGATCAACCCCACCACCGACCCCGAAGCGACCAAGTTCATGATGGACGAAATGGTCCGCGAGGCGGGCGTGAAGACGCTTTTCCACTGTTGGGCCACCGACGTGGTGATGGACGGCGGCACGGTTCGCGGCGTGGTCTTCGAGAGCAAGGCGGGGCGTCAGGCGATCCTCGCGAAGGCCATCATTGACACCACCGGCGACGGCGACATCTTCGCCGCGGCGGGCGCGGAGCACGAGCAACGGTTGCACGCCATCGGGCTGGTGCACCGGCTCGGCAACGTGGACCGCGCCGATCTGGCGAAGCTGAAAGCGGCAGGTTACAAGTCGGTCGGGGCGATCGAACCGCTGCCGAGCGTGCGCTGGGTGAACTTGCGCGGGCCGAGCACGAACGGTCTGGACATCCACGAACTGACGCGGTTGGAGTTCGAGCATCGCCGCAGCATCTGGGAGCGCGTGCAGAAGATGCGCAAGACCGCCGGCGGCGAGCCGCTGTTCCTGCTGCAGGTTGCGCCGCAGCTCGGCGTGCGCACAACGCGGCTGCTGGCGGGCACGCATCAATTGACTTACCAGGAGTCGCGCGAGCCGCGGAAGTTCAAGGACGTGATCGCCGTCGGCGGCGCGCAGGACGGCAAACACGCCGGCTGGCCCATCCCCTATGGCGCGCTGTTGCCGAAGAAACTCGACGGCCTGCTGACCGCCGGACGCAGCTTCTCCATGGACGCCAAATTGGTCGAGGACGGCCGGCTCATTGGCTCGTGTCTGACCACGGGCCACGCCGCGGGCGCCGCCGCAGCGGTGGCGGTCCAAAGCGGCTGCCGGCTGCGCGACGTGGATATCGGCAAGGTGCAGAAACTGCTCGTCAGCCAGGGCGCGTATCTGGGCAGTTGAACGCGGCGCGCAGACCGAGCGCGTCTCTGCTCCGATTGCGAGGCCGGTCGCCCCGGATTACCGCACGATCTCCAGCCAGCCGAGCGAAGTGGGGACGTGGAAGTCGGGTTGCTCGGTCCTCGGATCCACCCAGCTCATCCATTCCTGAAGGATCGGCGGACCGTCGAGCTGGCGGCCGCGGGTGTGGATGCTTGGTTTTTGCACCACGGGCTTGCCGCTGCGGTCGTGGCTGAACTCCGCGCGAAACAGTCCGCAGCGAATCTTCACCCCCGGTCGCAGCGCGGGGAATCCCAAGGGCTTGAAACTCGCCAGCGGGACGCGCCCCTCGACGACATAGCCCTGCGGCAAAGGCGAGCTTTTCGTCTCCAAGCCTTTCCAGTTCCACGTCGTGTCAATCTGCCGGTAGTAGCGGCCGTGGTAGTCGTAGGCGCGCCCGCGTGAGTCCACCTCAAAGCAGTAGTAATCCCGCATCTGCTCATCGGGGCTGAAATACATCTCCACCCGGTCTTCGAACACCTCGTCCTGTTCGTCCCGCAGCTTGTCGAGCGCCACGATGTCGTCGTCGTGAACCCGAAACACGAAGTAGAGATGCGTGTCGTCGCACAAGGCGCGAAACTCCGTCGCCGGCGCCAGGGCTTGTTTCCACGGGAAGAAGAAGTTTTTCTCGACGTTCGCCACGGCCCACTGCCTGTCTCTTATACACATCT
>JAOACV010000526.1 GCA_026417675.1 Verrucomicrobiia bacterium | reverse complement strand
CTCTACGCCTGCACCGTCTGCTGGTATCTCGCGCCCGGCGGGGCCGATCCCTACGAGCCGCAGCCCGTTGAACAACGCCACGGCTACTATGTGGTGCCGCAGCTCATGGCCGGCAACTGCAAGGTGCTCGCCTGCACCGGCGGCGACGTGCAGACCCAACAAATGGCGCACTTCGGCGCGGGCAAGTGGCGCGACGACGACCAGCTTTGGTGGACCCACGCCAAACCCGGCGCCAAGCTCGACCTGGCCCTGTCCGTCGCGAAAGCCGGCGCCTACGAGGTCATCGTCTTTCTGACCAAGGCGCGCGACTACGGCATCGTCCAGTTCCAACTCGACGGCAAGAAAGCCGGCGAGCCGGTTGACCTCTATAATCCGAAGGTCATCCCCAGCGGCCCCGTTTCGCTCGGCATCCACGACCTGTCGGCCGGCGAACACAGGCTGCGCGTGGAGATCGTGGGCGCCAACGAACAGGCCGTAAAGTCCTACATGTTCGGCTTGGACTACGTGGACCTGAAGGCGAAGTAAGGCGTCGGGACCGGCGTGTTGCGTCAGGGGGGTCGCGTTCTCCGAACGCGATTCTCCAGTCTGGCGCTCATCATCATCGCGCTCGGAGAACGCGACCCACCTGGGCCTCGCGCGACGCCATTGCGCGGCGCGTGGGGTGCCGGAGGCGTTTCCCGCGCTTGCGTTGGGGGCGGGAAGGCTTTAACGTGCGGCCGTGAGAATCCGAGTGCGGCAATGAGAACCTGTTGAATGGAGACAAGCGTATGTCAGAGAACATCGGTCGTCGGAGATTCCTGAAGAACTCGCTGGTGGCGGGCGGAGCGGCTTTGGCGTGGCAGAGTTTCGAAGAGAAGGTCCTCAGCGCGGAGATCAAGTCGGGCAAGCCGGACGCTCCGACCGCGCCGGCCGTTGAACCGCTGCAGATTCCCACGGGCAGGATCAAGGGCCTCGAACTCAGCCGCATTATTTGCGGCGATAACCTCATCGGCGGTTGGGCGCACGCGCGCGATCTGATCTACGTGTCGCCGCTGGTGAAGGCGTATCACACCGACGAGAAGATTTTCGAAACCTTCCGCCTCGCCGAGCAACGCGGCGTCAACGCCGTGCTCACCAACCCCGTCTCCGACCGCGTCATCAACGCCTACTGGAAACAGGGCGGCAAGATCAAGTGGATCTCTGATTGCGCCTCCGGCAGCATCAAGGACGGCATCCAACGCTCCGTGGACAACGGCGCGCACGCGGTCTATCTGCAGGGCGGCCGCTGCGACCAGTTGGTGCGCGACGGCAAGCTGGAGGAGATCGAGGCCGCGCTGAAGTTCATGCAGGCTACAAAGGTGCCGTGCGGCCTCGGCGCGCATTGTCTGGAGACGGTGCAGGAATGTGTCCGCGCCGGTTTCGAGCCGGACTTCTGGGTCAAGACGTTGCACAAGGACGATTACTGGTCGGCCACGCCGCCGGAAAACCGGCGCGTCTTCGACGAGATCAACGGCAACAAGAAGGAGCACGGCCTGCCGCACGACAACATGTGGTGCATCAACGCTAGGGAGACCATCGAGTTCATGGCGACGCTGAAGAAACCGTGGATCGCCTTCAAGACGCTCGCTGCGGGCGCGATCCATCCGCGCCACGCGTTCCAGTGGTGCTTCGAGAACGGCGCGGACTTCCTCTGCGTCGGCATGTTCGACTTCCAGATCGTCGAGAACACCGCCATTGCCGAGAAGGCGCTCAAAACCGTGATGCAGAAGGGCCGCGCCCGGCCGTGGATGGCGTAGGCAACGCGCTTCACCTTAACCCTCTCTCCCGCAGCCAAGGAGAGGGAGTTGTCCAATTCTTCTCCATTTCTTTGCGATAGCCGCCATTTTGTCGGGGGCATGCGGCTTTCGCGCCCGCGTAAGAACCAATCCCACGCTGAATACCTGCGTCGGGGGCTGTTCCGTCTTGACCTGCCCCGTCCACCGACTATCCTGCGCGGCAACAACAGGAAGGTGAGCCATGAACAGTCTTGAAGGGCAGACGTTTGCGGGATTCGCCATCATCCGAAAGCTCGGCGAAGGCGGCATGGGCGCGGTCTATCTGGCGCGGCAGGCGGTGCTCAATCGGCCCGTGGCCCTCAAGCTCATGGCCGAGAGCCTCTCCAAAGACCCCGAATTCGTCGCCCGCTTCCAGCGCGAGGCGGCTACCGCGGCCAATCTGGCGCATCCCAACATCGTGCAGGTCTATCAGGCGGGCGAGCAGGACGGCGTCCACTTCATTGCGATGGAGTATGTCGAGGGCGAGACGCTGCGCGATCACATCGAGCGGCAGGGGCGCCTGGAGCCGACCGAGGCGATTGCGGTCCCCGTCCATATCGCGCAGGCCCTCCAGTATGCGTGGAACAAGACCAAGCTCATCCACCGGGACATCAAGCCGGACAACATTTTCCTGAGCACATCGGGGGAAGTGAAGCTGGGTGATCTGGGCTTGGCCAAGCGGGCGGACATTAGCACGGAGTTGACGCGCAGCGGGGTGATGATGGGCAGCCCGCATTACATCAGCCCGGAGCAGGCGAAGGCGAAGAAGGACGTGGATTTGCGTGCGGACATCTACAGTTTGGGCTGCACGCTGTTTCACATGCTGACGGGGCGGACGCCGTATGAGGGTGAGGACGCGCTGGCGATCATGAACCAGCACGTGAACGGGCCGCCGACAGGGATCTTCAATGTGTGGCCGGAGTGTCCGGTGGCGCTGGGGCGATTGGTGGGCAAGATGACGGCCAAGCAGCGGCATGAGCGTCACCAGAGCTACGAGGAGTTGCTGGAGGAGCTGATGGCGGTGCATGAGAAGCTGAAGCAGAGCAGCGTGCCGGCGGCGGTGAGTCCGCCGGTGCCGTCGCAGGCTGGGCCGGCCG
>JAOACV010000525.1 GCA_026417675.1 Verrucomicrobiia bacterium | reverse complement strand
CTCTTCAACTGCTCCAGGCTGTTGGCGATCTTCTCCGCGAACACGTCGCCCATCGCGTAAAGCTCGACATTGCTGTCGGCTTTCATGGCCTGTTTGGCCGCGCCGGTGCCGCGCCCGCCGCAGCCGATGACGCCGACGCGGACCTGAAAGTCCGGCGCCGCGTGGGCGGTGAGCACAAACGGAAACTGCGCCGCGGCCACCGTGCCTGCCGTGGCAAGCGAGGAGTGTTTGAGGAACTGACGGCGGGAGATGTCCGCGGTCGAAGTCGAGTTGGCAGAATGGAATGTCTTCATGGCGGCGCATCCTACCGTTGCCCCCGAAGACACGCTAGAGAAACCTTCTTCTCAAGCGGCATCCACCCGGCTGAGTTGATCGAGCCGGCCCGCGAAGAATGCGCGCACGTTGGCGAGGCTGGCCTCGCCCATGCGCTGATTGGCCTCGCGGGTGTTGGAGCCGATATGCGGCGTCAACACGACGTTTTCCAAGCGGCGAAGGTCTTTGTCGGGATGCGCAGGGCGATAGGGTTCGGTCTCGAACACGTCCAGCGCCGCGCCAGCAAGCCGGCCAGACGTCAGCGCGTCATAAAGCGCCTCTTCGTCGAGCACCGCGCCGCGGGCGGTGTTGATGAGCATCGCGCTCGGCTTGAGCCATGCGAGTCGTTCGGCGTTGATGAAACGGTGTGTGCTAGGGTTGGCAGGAAGGTGAACGCTGACGATATCGGGGGCGCGGAAAAGTTCCTGCGCGTCGTTCGTGTATCGCTCGACGCCGCAGACCGACAGCGCCTCGCTTAATTGTCGTGCCGGGATGCAATCGCAGGCGACGATTCTCATGCCGAAACCGAAATGCGCCATCGCCGCGACACGCCGGCCAATGGCGCCAAAGCCAAGCACGCCGAGCGTCTTGCCGCGCAGCTCCGTGCCTGCGTCGGCAGCGAACTCGCCCGCGCGCAGGCGCGCTTCCAGACGGTTGATGCGTCTTGCGAGGCAGCCCATCAGCCAAAGCGCGTGCTCGGCCACGCTGATGGCGAGGGCGCCGGGCGTGTTGGTGACTATGATGCCGTGCCGTCGCGCGAGCGGCTTGTTGATGTTGTCATGGCCGACGCCGAAGCGCGCGATGATACCGCCATTTCTCTTGCCGAGCGACTCGTAGAGCGGCCCGCGATACGACGCGACGCCGACGATCACCGCGCGCACACCGCGCGCCGCGACCGCCGCCGCCAAAGTCGTCTCGTCCGGGGCGACCGGCTCGCAGCGCACGTCTGTTGCCGCGCGAAACACCTGCTCGGCTTTCCGAAACTCGGATTCTGTTACGAGGACTGTCTCCGTCCGGCTCATCACTCTTCACGCGCTTTCAACATCTGCCGACAACCCTCTCGAATGAACGCCGTGTCAATGCTGCAAGCAATAAAACGGAAACCCTGCTCGATGCGCCGCCGGACTTCGCTGGCATCCACGGGCACGACGTGAATGCCGGCGGGAACTTTGTGACGCCGACAGGCATCCAGAATGGTTTGCTGCGCAGCTTGCACATCGGGATGACTCAACTGTCCGGCGAGGTTCATGGACGCCGAGAGGTCATAGGGACCGATGAACGCCGCATCAATGCCCGGCGTAGCAAGAATCGCTTCGGCGGCGCGCACGCCATTGATGTGCTCCAGCATCACCACCACAACGACGTTGTCGTTGTGGTTCTTGAAATACGCGTCGAACCGCGGGCCAAACCCAGTTGCGCGGCACAAGGACGCGCCGCGGAAACCCTCGGGCGGAAACTTCGCCATCGCGACGGCCTGCGCGGCCTCGGCTGGCGTGTTGACCGAAGGGACGATGATGCCCGCCGCGCCCATGTCGAGAACCTGCTTGGCCATAACAGGATCGCACGACGGCAGCCGCGCGAGCAAGTCGCAGTCCGTGCCTTTCGCGGCGAGCGCGATGTGATAAAACCGTTCGACGTTGGTCGGCGCGTGTTCCATGTCCACGCCAATGAAGTCGAGGCCCGACTCCGCCATGATTTCGGCGACGGCGGGATGGCCCGTCATTGTCCAGCCGCCCAACACCGGTTCGCCGCGCCGCAGTTTGTCTTTGGTTCGTCCCATAATGCTCCTGTTACTCAAGCTGTGTTCGTGTGGCACTCGGCAGTTTCGAAGACGGGGCGCCGCGGGTCCAGCAAGCCCCAACAGATCACGCCGATGAGGAACAGCGCGCCCATCAGGTAAAGCGGCAGATTCCAGTTCGCAAACCATTCGACGGAGTAGCCCACGATCAGCGGGCAGAGCAGGCTGCCGATCTGGCCGGAAGTGTTCATCGCGGCGCTGACGACGCCGGCGTGATTGCGCCCGATCTCGATCGAGGTGCTCCATGCCGCGCCGAGCGTGAACATACTGGCGGCCGTGGCCAGTGCGATCATGACGGCCGACAGTGCTGCGCTGGCTGACGCGGCGGCGATGATGAGTCCGACGCCCGCCACGAGATAGGCCGCCGCGCCCACGCCACAGCGCCCGATACGCAGGCCAAAGCGCGTCGCGACCCAGTCGGTCGTCACACCGCCGAAGAGGTCGCTCGCAACGCTTAGCAACAACGGCAGACCCGCCAGAAACCCCAGCATCGTCGGCTCAAACGCGCCTTTCTCCTGCAAGTAGGTCGGCAGCCAGGTGATGCAGAAATAGAAAGAAAAGCTGTTGGGAAAATACATCACGCAGAGCGCGAGCATGTTGCGGTTGGCCAGCAACCGCCGCCAATAGTCCCAGCCCGTCGTATGCGCGCCGTCCGCGCGGCGCTCGGAGACGATGCGATCGAGTTCGGAGGCATTCACGGCGGGATGTTCCGACGGATCGTCGCGGAACCACGCATACCAAACCGCCGCCCAAAGAAAACCAATCGAGCCGAAGAAGACAAAGAT
>JAOACV010000524.1 GCA_026417675.1 Verrucomicrobiia bacterium | reverse complement strand
GGCTGGATGCTGTCAAAGTGTTGCTTGACTGACGGCGGGATGAATTCTTCCCAAACGACCTTGCCGCCCACGGAGATCTGAACGCCGTGGCCGCGGATCTTGGTGCCTCGGCCCTCGCCGGAATTGAACGCCTTGCCGCCAGCCTCCACAATGTCGGTCTCAAAGACCTTCGTCTCCTGCGGAGCGAACGAGAAGGTCTGCTCGCCGCCATAGACGCGGATGCCCGCACGGCTGGAACCCTGCATGTCCAACTGTGATCGGGCAACGCCCCACTTTACGGCCACACCGTCGAGAGGCTGCGCCTTGGTGTTGCGGAGCGTGATCCGCAATCCCAGCCTCTCGGAATAGTCGCCCGCGTAAATGACGGTCATATAGCCATAGCTGGCGGAGGTTTCCCCGGCGAACTTCTTTTTGGTGATCCGCTGCACAGTGGCCTGCACCGGCGAGAACTGCGCGCACACAGGCGCCACCAACCCGCCCATCACCAGCAACATCATCAGTCGTTTCATAGCAGATCCTCCGAATCTGCCCACATCTTCGCACATCCGTTCTGCGGGGTCAATCCTGCGAAAGTATCAGGGTGGTGACAAAAAGCGTCGCCGCCCCTTGGCGCTGGCAATCAGGTTCGTGGCCGGAACGCGCACCACACCACGTTGTTGGCGTTCTGCCCGCGTCAGCAGCCACTCGACGCGCAGCACGCTGCCTACGCGATGAGATGCTCCGCGATCTGCACCGCGTTCAGCGCGGCGCCTTTGAGCAACTGGTCGCCGGCGACGAACAACGCGAGGCTGTTGGGATGACTGAGGTCCTCCCGGATGCGCCCCACCAGGCAGTCGTATTGTTCGGTGGCGTCAATCGGCATCGGGAAGAGGTTTCGCTCACGCTCGTCCACCAGCTTGATGCCGGGCGCTTTGGACAGAAGTTCACGAGCCTGCGCGACGCTGAGAGGCTTTTCGAACTCCGCCACGATGCTTTCGCTGTGGGCGCGCAACACAGGCACGCGGATGCAGGTGGGACAGACCTTGATGGTGTCGTCGTGCAGGATCTTCCACGTCTCCTTGACCATCTTGTTCTCTTCCTCGTTGTAGCCGTTCTCAGCGACCTTGCTGTTGTGGCTGAAGAGGTTGAAAGCGTAGCGGTGCGGCATGACCTTCGGCACGGCAGGGCGCCCCGCCAGCACGTCGCGGGTCTGGTCCTCCAGCTCCCGCATCGCTTGCGCGCCCGCGCCGCTGGCGGCCTGATAGGTCGAAACGATCACTCGCCGCAACCTGGCGGCACGATGAAGCGGCCAGAGTGGCATGAGCATGATGATGGTGGAGCAGTTCGGATTGGCGATGATGCCCTTGTGGAGCTTGATATCCTCCGGATTGATCTCAGGCACAACCAGCGGCACATCCGCGTCCATGCGGAACGCGGAAGAGTTGTCCACCACCACCGCGCCGGCCTTGACCGCGTCGGCGGCAAATTCGCGCGACCGGCTCGCACCAGCGGAGAAAAGGGCAATCTCCACACCCTTGAAACAGTCGTGGGTCAACTCCTGGACAGGCAACTGTTGACCCTTGTAGACCAAGGTCTTGCCCTTGGAACGGGCACTGGCGAACAACGACAGTTCACCAACGGGAAAATTGCGTTTCTCCAGCGTCTTGATCATCTCGACGCCCACGGCACCCGTCGCGCCGACGACTGCCACATGATACGAGCGGCTCATTTTCTTGCGTTTTCCTTTCAAATTCCCAAACCGGGAGCCGCGAAGTATAGTCGCCGCGCCCGAACGTGCAACAGCTTTTCGACCAATTTCGAAGCTCGCCGGCAGAACCACCGCAGGTGGCCATCTTGGTCAGCGTGGATCGCCAGCGACTTGTGTTGTGCCGTCCTGGCCTGCCGCCGTTGGAATGGCCGGTGTCGACGTCGAAGTTCGGCGTGGGCAATCAGCAGGGCAGCTACTGCACGCCCACCGGCCTCCACCGTATCGCCGAGAAAATCGGTCGCGGCATGCCTCTGAACACCGTGTTCAAGAACCGGCTGCCGGTGGAACCACCGCCGATTGGAGATCCGCAGTCCAATACCTCCTACGACCTCGGAGACGATCTCATTATGAGCCGGATTCTCTGGTTGACCGGTTGCGAGCCGGGCATCAACCAAGGCGGCAACGTGGACAGCCACGACCGCTACATCTACATCCACGGCACTAATCAGGAGGAACGGATTGGCACTCCTGCCAGCCACGGCTGCATTCGAATGCGGCGCGCCGATGTGGCGGAATTGTTTGAAATGGTCGAGGTGGGCACGCCCGTGATGATCCGCTGACTGCGCCTAGGCAGTCGCAAGGTCGGTCTTCTCACATATGCGGGTGGATCATGTTCTCCGAACGCGATCCACCTCGCGGCAGCCCCGGGGCGAGCGCCAAGACACGCGCCAAATCCTCGACGCTCTGTGTTCCGCACCTTACTGCGTCGGTTTGGGCACGGGTTGGAGGTTCGTGAACGGTATCTTGATCTGCGGCGGCACCAACTCCTCGAAGATGAGATTGGTGCCCAGCAGGACCTGAACTCCGTGGCCACGGATCATTTCGCCGGAGGACCGGCCGATCAGGGTGGATTTCGTTCCGCCGACTTCGACTGGGGTCGTTTCGAGGACCTTCTCCTCCATTGGCTTCAGCGCCACCGTCTCGTTCGTGCCGAGGAAGACTTCCCTGGACATGGGATTCCGGCCAACGGGGATTTTCGCGACGGCCCACCGAACCACCACATTGGTCAGCGAGCGAGGGGAAAGGTTTTTCAACGCGATGCGCAGCGACGCGGCCTCGCGATATGAACTGTAGCCGGGTCCCCACGCTACAGGCGTGGCGTCGGCAGCGTCCTTTTTCTTCACGACGCGCTGCACTTCAATCGCGACCG
>JAOACV010000523.1 GCA_026417675.1 Verrucomicrobiia bacterium | reverse complement strand
AGATGTGTATAAGAGACAGCTTCAACTGGTTCGTCAACTACATCCAGCCGATGGGCAAAGCCGGCTCCCACGAGGCGCTCACCGCCGGCGCGGCGAAGCTCAAGCCCGGCGAGAGCGGCCTGCTAGCGCTCGACTGGAACAACGGCAATCGCACCATCCTCGTGGACCAGCGGCTCACGGGTCTGCTGCTCGGCCAGACGCTCTACACGACGCCGGCGGAGATTTACCGCGCGCTCATCGAGGCGACCGCGTTCGGCGCGCTGACGATCATCAACCGGTTCGAGGAATACGGCGTGAAGGTGGCGCAGATCGTCAACTGCGGCGGCATCGCCGAGAAGAACCCGCTGGTGATGCAGATCTACGCTGACGTGACCGGACGCCCGATGAAGGTCAGCCGTTCCGCGCAGACCTGCGCGCTCGGCGCGGCCATTGCCGGCGCGGTGGTGGCGGGCGCATATCCCGACTACCCCTCGGCGCAGCGCGCGGTGACCGGCGTCAAACCGCGCGTCTTCCAGCCCCGGCCGGAGGTGCACGCCGTCTATCGCGAGCTTTACACGCTCTACCGGAAGCTCCACGACGCGTTCGGCACGAAGGATTGGAACGGAAATCTGTTCGATGTGATGAAGCAGCTCATCGAAATCCGCAGCCGCGTCCGGAAGTAATCATGCTTGAAGAACTCAAGGCTCAGGTCTGCAAAGCAAACCTCGACCTCGTCACGGAGGGCTTGGTCATCCAGACTTTCGGCAACGTTAGCGGGATTGACCGCGCGAGCGGGCGCGTTGTCATCAAGCCGTCCGGGGTCGGTTACGACGTGATGAAGCCGGAGCACATGGTTGTTGTCGCGCTCGACAGCGGCGAGGTCGTCGAAGGCGATCTGCGGCCCAGTTCGGACACGCCGACGCATTTGGTGTTGTATCGCGCATTCCAAGGCATTGGCGGCATCGTCCACACGCACAGCCTTTTTGCGACGGCTTGGGCGCAGGCGAGGCGCGCGATTCCGGCGCTCGGCACAACGCACGCCGATTACTTCCACGGCCCGGTGCCTTGCACGCGAGCGATGACGCCGAAGGAGATCACGCGCGACTACGAAGCCGAAACCGGCAAGGTTATCGTCGAGCGGTTTCGCAAGCTCGATCCTCTGGCGTTTCCCGGTTCGCTGGTGGCGTGCCATGGACCGTTTGCGTGGGGCCAGAGCGTGGCGAAGGCGGTCGAGAACGCCGTCGTGCTGGAATACCTGGCGCGGCTTGCAAGTGAGACGTTGCGCGTCAACCCGCGCGTCCCCGCGATGTCGCGCGCGTTGCTGGACAAACATTTCTTGCGGAAGCACGGGCCGGGCGCTTATTACGGGCAGGAATGACCCTGAGACAAGAAACGGTCTTGCGGCTGGTCGTTTTGCTCGCGGTGGCCTGCGGCTGGGCGCCGGCGGCTGTGTCTGGCGGGCAACCGACCAACACGGCGACCAACCTTGCCGCGCCGCCCAGCATTTTCATGATGCCGAGGCTGTTCGAGCGCTTCGCCCAAGGCACCACGGTGGCGGTGTTGTTGACCGGTCGCGGCAACGCGGCTGAGGCGGAAGCAGTGTGTCGGAAACTCATAGAGGAGATGCCGTTTTTTCCGCCTGCGCACTACAACCTCGCTTGCGTGCTGGCCGAGCGCGGCAAGCTCGATGCCGCCTTGGACAGTTTGGAAACGGCGATTGCGCTCGGCTACAACGACGTGGCCCACATGTTGCAAGACGCCGACTTGGACAAGCTGCGGCCGGACCCGCGTTTCGAGGAACTGATGGCCCGGGCGCAGCGGACGCCGTCATGGGGGTTGCGACATGCGCCTCGCCCGGCTTTGGTGACCGACAACGTCGCGTGGGTTGCAGAATCGAACACCGTATGGGACGCGCATCATAACGTGCTGCGGACGCTGTTTCGTTTCCCCGCCTACCCGCCCAAGGGCCGCGACATCATTCTGGAACACGGCGTGGTGGGCGACCGGTTGCGGGCTTGGTTCAAAGAAGGCTCCGCGGCGGGCAACTGGGGCGACCTCTACGACAACCGGGACGCCAAACATTCCAATCTCGATGGCCGGCAGTTCCCCCAACTCACCCGCATCGAGTATGCGCGCCAGGCGGTCGAGGCCGGCCTGCATTACGGCCCGCAACTGACGATGCTGCACGGCGGTGTCGTCGCCGGCAATTCCTCAACGGCCGAGGTGAACAATCCGTTCTGGCGCAGCCAAACCCGCTTCGCCCTGCTGTCACCGGGTGGCCCCGCCCGGCTTTACGCCCAGTTTGCGAGCAACCAGGTTTACGTCTATCCTGCGCACAAGGATTACAAGCCCGGCAACGACGGCGAAGGCCGCGCGGGTGATGTCTTCGCCTTCAACACCCCTTATGTCATCACCAGTCAAGGGTCCTCCGGCTCCGACAAACCGTTTCTCGACGCTGTTTTCTGCACACTCGCCGCGTTCCGGCCCGACGTGAAGAAGCTGCTGGTCAAGACCGGCGCGCTGATGCCGACGGTGCAGATGATCTTCCGCATGAGCAACAAGCCGGTGGCGAAACCCGATGACTACCTCACCGGCGCGGCCCACCCCCCGGTCTTTGACGGTTCGAACCTCAACGTGGAAAAAATGGTCGCCCTCGCCCATGAAATGACGCGCACCAACCCCCCGCCGGTCGTCCAGTTGCAGGTGCTCGAAGAAGACCGCGTGGTGAACGGCCGTGACTACTTCGACATCCCTGGCGACCGCGAGCGGCTCTTCGACACGCCCTGCGCGATCGCCCGCGTCTGGCGATCCACCCAACCCCGGCGCCACCTCGTCGTCAGCGCCGCCGCCAGCCGCGACCTCAACGGCCAGCCGCTCTCCTTCCGTTGGGTCGT
>JAOACV010000522.1 GCA_026417675.1 Verrucomicrobiia bacterium | reverse complement strand
GCCTTCACCGGCTCGGTGGTCATCGCCACAGGCATCGGCCTGGTGGAGCCGCTGGTCAATACGCTGGTCTTCTTCCTGCACGAGCGCGCCTGGCGGCGCATCGGCGCGGGCGCGAAACGCGGCGCGATACTTCATGCCCTTCTGGAGCTTCAGCGGACGCTGTGTGAGCATGACGTGCCAGGGCTGCTCGCCCACGGTTGTGACGGTGATTTTTGCGGATGGTTTGCCGTCGGGGGCGTCGTGGGTCACTTCGAGTCTGGCGGCGGCAGTTTTTTGTTTGGAGAGTTCCCAGGCGTCAGGGCCGGCGCTGAAGTCGGCGTTCTTGAGCAACTGCGCGCCCGGCGCACGCGCGCCGTCGCGCCAGGCGGCCGTGAGGGCCTCGCGGTTGGGGTAGCGCTTTGTGAGCCAGTGGTTGTAGAAGCGGGTGAGTTCTTCGCCGTAGTAGGGCGGGATGTCGGTCCATGTGGTGCTCACAGGGCGTTTGGTTTGTTTGCCGCGCAGATGGCCGCTGGTCCATCCGCCGAAAAGCGAGTTCTCATTGGTCAACTCGATGATGACGACGGCGGGGTCTTCGGCGTAGGCGCGGCCGGTATAGGGGTTGCGGTGCGTGAGGAGCTTGCGGGCGTAGTCCTTCTGCAACTCGATCATGCGGGGGTTGAAGATGACGCAGTATTTGCCGTAGCCGAGCGATTCGGTCTGCGGCAGGCCGTCGCCGGGTCTGAACTGGCGGGCGACATGGAGGTTGAGGTTGATGTAGATGCCGCGTTTCTCCAGTTCGGCGATCATGCGGTCGAGCTTGTCGAGTTGCTCCGGGTCGAACTGCTGGGTGTCGGGGGCATCTTTCGGAAAGAGCGCCTTCCCCCAGCGCGAGTCCAGGCCGTGGAAGCGGACGAGGTTGAAGCCGAACCTGGCGAGCCGGTCGGCGGCGCGCGGGGCGATCTCTGGCGGCGGGCAGCAGCCTTCGCCGGAGAGGTTGGTGCCCCAGAAACGGACACGCCGGCCGTTCTTGAAAGCGAAGTGCCCGTCGCGGACGGTGATGGGGCCGTGTTTGCCAGCGGGTGGGTCGAGCAGGAAACGGGCGTCGGCGACAGCGTCAGGGGGCGATTCCCATGGCAGATGGAACGGGATCCAGTGCTCGTCGGCGCGAGTGGTGGCCACCAGCGCGAGAGCGATGAACAGGTGGACATGTGCGGTTATCGCGCCTCTTCGCGCTTTCCTGCGATGGTTCTGGGGTTGGGTGGACCGCGTTCTCCGAACGCGATTTAATCGTGGCAGCACGCCGGCGGGCGCGTTCGTAGAATGCGCTCCACCTTCGGCGGCGCCGGGATACGGGTGTTTCATGACTATTTCATTCCTTCGAACGCCACGGCCGGTGCGCAAAAGAGGCCGAAGTGGTTGATCTGCGGCGTGTGACGCGCTTTGAGGATCGTCAGGCGGACCTTGCTGGCGGTTACGTCGGGGAAGCGGTCGAGTTTCTTGTGGCCGATGGTGGTGCCGGCGGCGATCTGTTTCCATGCGCCATC
Organism: Verrucomicrobiia bacterium; assembly: GCA_026417675.1. Lineage (GTDB taxonomy): Bacteria > Verrucomicrobiota > Verrucomicrobiia > CAIQCK01 > CAIQCK01 > JAOACV01. The sequence continues at coordinate 1,379 of JAOACV010000522.1, read as the reverse complement.
TGCAAACGCTTCGAGGCGATATTCTTCGACGCGCTGGCCTTGCGCAATGTATTCCTGCATCAGGGCGACGTTGAACGTGACCGGTTTGCCGAGGTCCACTTCGGCCGTGGCCGGCAACGCGCCGTCGGCGGGCGACCAGTAGCTGTCCCAACTGCGGTCGGTGATATTGGACGGCCCCAGCCGAGCGCCCGCGCCTGTGCCGGTGACAGGCTTGCCGGCGGCGAGGTTGACGGCGAAAATCTGATTGAGCGTCTTGCGGAACTCCGTCAGCCGCCGCACGTCGGGTGCTGGCAGCAAACCGCGCTTGTCAGGCGGGACGTTCAGCAGCAAGACGCTGTTGCGGCCGACGGACTTGAAGTAGATGTCGAGCAAATGGCCGAGGGATTTGACTTGGGTGTCCTGCTTTTCGTGATAGAACCAGCCGGGTCGAATCGAGACGTCGCATTCGGCGGGACGCCAGACGGCGCCGTTCGGGTCGCCGTGTTGGAGCATGGAGAGGATGGCCTTGCCGCCTTGGCCCGGCGCGGTCACGGCCCCAGGGTCCACGGTTGCCCAGCACGGGTCGCCCGCGTAACCACGCTCGTTGCCGACCCAGCGCACGTCGGGGCCGGCGTCGGAGAACATCAGCGCGCACGGTTGCAGCCGTCGCACGGTGTCCCAGAAGCCGGCCCAGTCATATTGTTGTTTGCGGCCGTTGGGACCTTCGCCGCAAGCGCCGTCGAACCAGACCTCGCTGATAGAGCCGTAATGGGTGAGCAGTTCGGTGAGTTGGTTCTTGTAGAACTCGTTGTAGCGCGGCGAGTCGCCGTAGCTCGGCTCGTGACGGTCCCACGGCGAGAGGTAGAGGCCGACCTTCAGTCCGGCGGCGCGGCAGGCGGCGACGAACTCGCGGACGACATCACCCTTGCCGCCGCGCCACGGGCTGTTCTTGACGGAGTGCTCCGTGTATTTGCTCGGCCAGAGACAGAAGCCGTCGTGATGTTTCGCGGTGAGGATCATTAACTTGAAGCCGGCCTCTTTCGCGACGCGCGCCCATTGCCGCGCGTTCAACTCGGTCGGATTGAAAATCCTCGGGTCTTCTCTGCCGTCGCCCCACTCGCGGTCGGTGAAGGTGTTGACCCCGAAGTGGAGAAACATGGTCAGTTCGTCCCGATGCCACGCCAGTTGCTGCGGCGTGGGGCGGACGAGACTTGGGCCGTCCTGGGCGCCGGCAGGCTGTGAAAGAATCAGGCTCGCGAGGCCGAGGAGGATGAGGCGGTTGAGTCTGTTCATAGGTGATGCGGCTTCTGCATACACCCGGCGTCGAACGGCTGCAAGCGTTACGAACCTGTGGCAAAAAAGTCGCGTTGAGTCGGGCGGCCCCTGACCCAACGCGACTC
>JAOACV010000521.1 GCA_026417675.1 Verrucomicrobiia bacterium | reverse complement strand
TTCTTGAAAAGGTGCCGCGCAATCACGCGCACGTCATAACCGTCGCGGGCCAGCACGCGCGAGATCGTCAGCAACGCCAGCGGCATGCCGTGATACGGGCGGTGGTAGGGAAACGGCGTCGGGAAAAACAGCGTCACCTTCTTCTTCATAAACCAAATTGTCTGTTGCGGCCTCTCGTCAGCCGCGCCATCATGCAACCGGAAAAACGCCGAACTCTAGGCCCGCATCCCGCCGATTACAAATACTTCCGGCTACTTTCGCGCTCCCGTTCAACCGCCGGTGAACTTGTGGAGGATGGTGTATAGCGATTCAACGGCCGTCGCACGCAACACGGTTTTTTTACGGCAGATCCCGTCCTTCCAAAGGCGTTGGTTCGAGAGGGGACTGAAAAGATGATCGCTTCACAGGTTGAGGCGAGCACTTTCGATTCCCAACGTATCCGCCAGCTTCTGAATCGTCTGGGCTTAGTGACCGATGCCGAGTGCAAAGTGATGCGGGGGGCCTTGACGCCCCAGCGTTTCAGGAATGTCCCCATGTCTGGCTTGAAGTAGCCGTGCGTGTTCGTGTTGCTCGTCGTCGGGATTTGCCCGCGCACGCTCTGAGCGCCTCAGGCACGATAGACGCCAACGCGCCACGCCATTGCACCCATCCGGGCGTGCCAGTGGCACCAAAACGGTCCGGCGTTGCAATTACCTTCGCCTTGGCCACCGTCGCCAGGTAGTGTTTGTCAACTGCCAGTTGCGGAAGCAAGAGATCAAGGCGGTTTGCTGAGGCTGAACGCGATCGGTTTCTGCCACCAGGCAGTCCGCTCGCCCTCCTCGTTCATCAGCAGTTTAAGTTGCAATAATCGCTCGGCTCGTTCGGGGTTCCAACTCCGCCCCTGCCGCTTCAAACGCTGCTTCACCTTCACCTCCAAGTTCTTCTCCACCGCCCCGCTGCCGCTCTTGACTCGCGCCGGCTGCCCCTGACCCCCGCCGCCAAGCTGCCGAAAGCCGCTCCAACCCCTCATCGCGTCGCTTAAAACCACCGAGGCCCCCGCCCGATAACGGCTCTCCAACAGCCGCCGCAGGGCTGGCCCAAACAACCTCAGCGGCCGGGCACTGGCCCAGAGCGTCTTCTGCGCCAAGGACAACGAGCGCCTCCATGAAACGGCACCCACGCCCCGACCAGCCACGCGTTGAAGCGCGTCCCAACCCACCGCATCAGACGGCGCGCCGCTCCAGCAGCGGCCACAACAGCCGCGTGGCTTTGCCACGCCGCAGCAGACGGCTCAACGTCCCGTAACGACCGTTCGGCTTGTCTTGGACCATCCGCATCGGCATCCGCATCGGCCGAAAGCGGCGTGATCTGATCGATGGAGCACGCACGGATGGCGCGATAGCGGTCCCGGCGCTGCTCCAGCCATTGCTGTTGCCAGCGGCGGACAGCTTCGGTGTAGAGCTGGCGGCCAGCGGCTTGCGCGGCGTTGATGATCGCGGCTGCCAAGTTGTTGAGCTGGTTAAAGCGTCCAGCTCATTTGAACTGGACACAGACCTCGACGGCTAGGGCCGTCGGTGGGTTCCAAGGCTCCTCCATGCTCGTAGATGTGGTTGAGCCTTGATCTTTTACCGCACCAACTGATAATCAACGAACACTAGCCCCTCGCGGCGTATCCGCACGCCGCTCGGAGTGAATGCCTTTCCACGAGCTGCGGACTGACTACGAAGTAATTAGTTGACACATTACGAGTTTTCTAGTAGAAGCGATCCCGTCCTGAATGCAGTGTTTGGATTTGGAGTCAAGATTCATGGCCAGACCGAAACAAGATACGCCGACCGCGGGCGAACTGGAAGTGCTGCGGGTGCTTTGGGAGAAAGGCGCGTGCACCGTGCGCGAGGTGCTGGATGAGGTCAACAAGATCCGTCCGCGCGCCTACACATCGGTGATGACGCTGCTGAACATCATGGCCGACAAAGGGTTGGTGGAACGCGAACCCGAGGGCCGCGCGTTCCGCTACCGGGCGCGCAGGTCGCGCGAGAAGACGCTGGGTAAGATCGTCAGCGACGTGCTGGGCCGCGCGTTCGCCGGATCCACCAGCCAGCTCGTGGCCCAACTGCTGCGCGAATCCCACCCGTCGCCAGAGGAGCTGGCCGAGATCCGGCGCGCGATCAACGAATACTCGAAGGAGCTGAACAAGTAACCCGGCCAACCGGAGAACAAGGAGAAACCAACCATGTGGGACGCGCTCGAACAACCGATCTGCCAGCGCGCGACGATGGCGCTGCTGCATTTCCTTTGGCAGGGGGCTGCGATCGCCGGCCTGCTGGCAATGACACTCCGTCTCCTGCGCCGCGGCAGCGCGGCGGCGCGATACGCCGCGTCGCTGGCGGCGATGGTGCTGATGGTGTTGGTCCCGGTGGCTACGTTTGTGATGTTGGACGGCGCGACGGCCCCGTCCAGTGCCGGCGCGCTTTCGCGCCTGCCGCCGTCCGGCGGCAACAGTCTTGTGTCGGTTGCGGAGGTTGTTCGCGCCGCGCAACCGTTTTTGCTGCTGGCGTGGCTGGCGGGTGTGTCGCTGTTGAACCTGCGGTTGTTCGCGGGTTACGCCGGCACGCTCTGGCTACGCGGCCGACGACAACCCATTCCGCGCGCGTTGGCGGCGCGCGCCGGCCAACTCGCGCGCCATCTGGGCGTCGCCGCGGGCCGCGTGTTCGCGTCGGCCCGCGCGCGCGAGGTGATCGCCGTCGGCTTTTGGCGACCGGCGGTCTTGCTGCCGCTGGCGTGGCTGACGACGTTGCCGCCCGATGTGATCGAAGCCGCCATCGCCCACGAACTGGCCCACATTCGGCGCTGGGACTTATGGGCGAACCTGTTCCAACGGTGGGCGGAGACGCTTTTGTTTTACCACCCGGCGGTGTGGTGGGT
>JAOACV010000520.1 GCA_026417675.1 Verrucomicrobiia bacterium | reverse complement strand
TCAGGGTCATTGCTCTTGAGTTGCGCGACCAGCAGTGGAACGCCCGCAGAGCCTCTGGCGAGGATGATCATCCTCGTCGCGGCGACGCGGATGGCCTTCGGAAAGTCCTTGCCGCGCAGCCGCTGGCAGATGGCGGTGGCCTCCTTCTTGTTGCCCTGGGCGAGCAGCCGGTCGGCGCAGAGCAAGCAGCCGTCGGCGACGCTCGGTTTGACGGGCGCGGGCACGTCGGCCAACGCCTTGGTCAGCGCCCCGGTCGCCGCCGGTCCGCCGATCTTGCCGAGCGCCCCGGCGGCGGCGCCCGCCACGGCGGCGTCAGCGTCGGACAACAACGTCGCGAGCGCCCCCACAGCTTTGGCATCGCGGCGCGCGCCGATGGAGTTGATGACGCCAATGAGGGTTTTGCTCTTGACCTTGTCGAGCGCGCCCCGGAGCGCCTCGTCGGCCGCCGGACCGGGGATGCGTTCGAGCGCGAAGCGCGCCATGTGGGAGAGTTTCTCATCCGTCAGCAGCGCGGCGAGCGCCGGCACCGACTCGCCGGCGCCGATGATCGCGAGCTGGCGGCAGGCAAAGTCTTTCGCGCCGTGCGGCGCGTCGGTTCCCAGAATGGCCGCGAGTTTGGCGGCCATGTCCTTGCGGAACTGCGCGTGGCCGTGTGAAGCCGCGACGAGACTCTCAATGGTATTCAGGGCGGTCTTGTCGCCGCCAAAATCGTAACTGGCCAGAGCCTTCAGCGAGTCGTCGAGCTTGGCTTTGGCGTCGGCGGGCAGGTCGCCACCGAAGAGTGCAGCGGGGGATGTGGCAATCAGCAACCCGACGGCTGCCATGAGGATCGGTTTCACAAAACGCATGGTCATTGTTCCTTTCTGATCGCGAGGGTGGAAAGAATGCGCGCAGTCTAGGCGAGGCCAAACGCCACCGTCAACAGTTTCGCGGGGCGACTTTGGTATCAGCCCCATGGATCAAGGAGCGCGGTCCGCAACCGCCGGGGCGCGTCCCGACGGTTCGCCGCGACGCAGAGGGTTTCAGGCGCCTCGTCGCGCGCGGGTCATCGCGCAGGCCGCCGACCTTGCGCCTGCCGGATTGTAGGACAAACATCGCGCTGGCCGGATTTGGAGTTTCGCGGCTTTGGTCGTATAATGTCCGCGACCAAGTGGTTCGACACGTCAACATCCAAACCTTCAAAGGAGACCTGCCATGAAAGCGCAAATCGCCAAACAACTCGCCATCTTCCTCGCCAACAAGCCCGGCACGCTTGCCGACGTCTGCGAAACCCTCGCCAAAGCCGGCGTCAATATCTTTGCGCTCTCCATCAGTGACACCGTGGACCATGCGGTCGTGCGGCTGGTCTGCTCTGATCCGCGTCTCGCCCTGAACATCTTTGAAGAACGCGGGACACTGGTTGTGGACCAAGATGTCCTGATGATCGAGGCCGGCAACAAGCCCGGCGCGCTCGCCCAGATTGCCCGCCGCATGGCCAACCACAAGGTGAACATCGAATACGCCTACTGCGCCTCTGGCCCCAAAGCCAAGACCGGCTTGGTGGTCCTCCGGCCTGCCGATATCAAGAGAGGACTGAAAGCCCTCAACGGGCGGTGACACGCGCGGGAAACAGACATCCCGCCCGCCGAATACGGCGCGGATGCGGAAAGCGCGCCTCTTCGGCGGGTCATGGGCCGAAGCGTTGCCAATTTGTTTCCGCCTGTCTGGGTGGATCGCGTTCTCCGAACGCGATTCTTCCATCCGATCATCGCGTTCGGAGAACGCGATCCACCAGGGCATGCGGCTAGAGAATTCGGTATTGCAGAAACAGCTCCTGACCGAATTGCTCGCATCGTAGCAGTTTCGCCTTGAGAATCTCCGAACGCGGGAAGCCTTTGCCGTCCGCCAGCGTCGGCGCTTGGGCACCGCCGAAGACCCAAGGGCAAAGCGTGACGTGAAGCTCATCCACGGCGTGGGCGGTGAAAAGCGATCCGTTGAGGTTCGCGCCGCCTTCGCATTGGAGGCGTTTCACCTTCCAGTCGCGCGCCAAAATGTCGAGCATCCGTGGCACGTTCACGTCCTTCTTGCCGACTACATAGACATGCACGTCGGGCAATCGCGCGAGCCAGGCGAGTTTCGCCTTCGGCGCGCGCGACGACGTGAAGACCAGCACTGGCGAAACCTGCCGCTCGAACGCGCGGATGTTCTTTCTGAACGAGCAGTGGGCGCTGACGATCACGCGCAGCGGATGCGGAGGCAGGCCGCGGCGGACCCGGGCGCGCTGGAGCCGCTCGTCGAGGATGCTCAGGCTGGTGCGGGCGGTCTCCGCCGTGCGCGCCCCGACCATGACGGCGTCGGCCATGGCGCGGTTCTCGATCAGCCGGCGTTTGTCGGTTTGGCTGGTCCAGTCGGTGCGGCGCCGCTCGACGGTGGCGGTCTTGCCGTCGAGGGTCATGGCCATGTGCACGATGACGTGGGGACGTTTCATAATTTGGTAATTCGTGATCGGTGATCCGTGACTCGTGGGCAGCTTGTGAGCGACGCCGGTTGCGAATCACGCATCACCAGTCACGAGTCACTCAATTAACATGCAGTCGCCATAGCTGTAAAAACGATACCGTTCACGAATCGCTTCTTCGTAGGCCCGCAGCGTCAGTTCGCGGCCCGCGAAGGCGCAGACGAGCATGAGCAGGGTGGAACGCGGCAGGTGAAAGTTGGTCAGCAGGGCGTCAGCCACGCGAAATCTGTAGGGGGGATGGATGAAGATGCCAGTCTGGCCGGGGCCAGCGCGAACCTGGCCGGCCTCGTCGGCGACCCAGAACGTTTCGAGGAGTTCGAGCACGCCGCTGATGACGAGCAGCACGCCGATGATCGGCAGGGCGGCTTTGCCGATCACGAGCGGGGCGACGATGCAGGCCGCGCCCATCAGGACGA
>JAOACV010000051.1 GCA_026417675.1 Verrucomicrobiia bacterium | reverse complement strand
GTGTAAAGACCGCTCAGCAGCGGGGGCGATTCGCTCGGCGGCACGATCATGGCGGCAGGTTAAGGTCGGACGCAACGGGCCGCAACGACGGAGGTTTTCGTGATCGTCCTCCTTCGGCTTCTCGATCAATCGCTCCGAGTTGAGGAAACGGCCCACCTCAGAGCCGTGGCGATAAAGCGCCAATCACGTTAGCAACCGTGACTCGCGCCTGTCGCCATCGCAGGAGGGATGGATGCACAGAAAATCCAATATCACACCCCCACCACCGCGCTCGACACTAAATCCCTAACGCCGTTCACCGTCGCCAGCAGATTCGACGGCGAGTGCGCAAAATCTCCCGCGCCGAACAACCCCACCGCCACCCGGAACTGCCGCTAGCGCGGCGGCGAGCAACGACAACGCCGCTGCTCGGCTGGCGATGGCGGGTCAATATTCGCAGTGAAGCCGAGATAGCCCGTCAGGTTCAGACAGCGGCCGCCGGCGGCGGAGCCGACCAGGGCCGAAAAGAGGAGGCTCTCGCGCAGGCCGAACTGCAACCCACCGTTGAAATGAAACGTGGCGTTGGCGTCCGAACCGCCCGGTGGAATCAGCGCATAAGTTTCTCCCAGCAGCGTCCAGTGTTTGCCCAGTTGATGCCGCACGGCGAGCCCGGCGAACCACTGATCGTCGCCCGTCCCGCCCGCCGCGATGCCGGTGGCCGTGTAAGCCGATGTTGGCGTCCAGATGCGTGCGCTCCCACGACCTTATCGCAATGAGCACTCCGCCAAAGTCCGGCTGCCCGGTGCCCAACCCGCGCCCCTCGGGATCGGTGGGGAGTTTGCCGTCGAGGCGAAAGCCGCAGCGAAAACTTTCATTCGCCGTCCGCCAAAGCCACCACTTGGTCGAGAGCGTGAGGTCGGTTACGCCGGAGGCGTCACCGGTCGCCGGTGCGTTCCCGTTCCCGGTGCGCCATTGGTAGCCGAAGGTGGCGCCCAGTCGTCCCGCACGACGGCCCGCAGCAGGATGGGCTTGTGTGCCGGGCCGTAACGCAGGGCGTTTTGGGCCAGATCCATCAGCGCCAGCCGCAGCCAGGCCGGGTCCGCCACCGCCCGCAAATCCTGCGGACAGGACACCTCCAGCGACTGACCTCTTTCCTCCGCCACAAGCGCAAGCGCGTCCGCCACTTCCGCCAGCGCGTCGCGCACGCGGATAGTTTCCAGCTTGACCGGCGCCGCGCCGCCCTCCGCGCGCGTGAGCAGGAGCAGGCGGTCGAGCAACTGGTTCATCCGCGCGACCTCCTCCGACATGCTGCCGACCACGTCGTAGAGGATGACCGGATTGCCCTCACGCAGCCCCACTTCGCCCACGGTGCGCATGGCCGCCAGCGGCGTGCGCAATTCGTGGGAGGCGTCGGCGGTGAAGCGCTTCAATTCGGCGAAGGAGTCTTCCAGGCGTTGCAGCGTCTCATTAAAGACAGTCGCCAACTGGCCAAGCTCATCGTGCGGATTGGCGACCGGCAGGCGTTCGCTCAGGGACTCGGCTGAAAGCCGGCGCGCCCGCTCGACCATCTGTTGCACCGGCGCCAAAAGCCGGCCGGCCACGAAATAACCCGCCAACGCAAACAACACTGCCGCACCCGGCAGACCAATGGCCAGCACCTCGATCACCTCGGCGCGGTCAGTGGGCCGCCACACCTCGAACACCAGCGCCGCCCTCAGGCACAGCACCCAGATCGCGACGCCGGCGGCCGCCAACCACGACGCCAAGCGCACGCGCAACGAGCGCCGCCGCCACCAGCCCGTCATGTCGCCCCCTCCGCCCGCAGCACAAAGCCCACACCGATTGTGGCCAGGAACGCCGGCATCACCGTCGTGGCGACCTCATGCGACCAATCGCTGAACAGGCACGTCAGCCCAATGGCCAGCACCGTCCCATTCAGCCAGAGCGGGTGGCCCGCCCGCGCCGCTCCGGCAGCCGGGCGCTTGGAATTGGCGTCGTCGGGCTGCGTTGCGGAATGATCTGAAGCCGCTTGGCTCGGTGTTTTGGTCTGGCTTCACCTCAACGGCCGAAGAAAATTTTCGACCTTTCGCCTGTCTAAAACGCCATGATGCGTTTGGTTGGAGAAATCCTTGAGGCAATCGTAGCAGGCGCAATCTCCGTTGCTACCCGGCTGGCAATTGCACTCAGAGACGATTCGGCGGGCTTGGTTCACGATTTCGCTCCATCGTTGGTGCGCTTCTCTGACGAGTCCTGCTCCGCCGGGTGCTCTGTCGTAGAGGATGATTTCGTCGCCGCCGCCGACGGCGCGGCGGAAGCTGACGCCAACTTCGTTCAAATCAATTTGAAGCACGCGGCAGAGTCCGCGATGCAAAGCGTAGCCGAGTGATTCGCGCGACTCGCAGTTGGAAGCAGGTCGCACGATCAAACAAAACGACTCGAAGACATGTCCGTAGGCGACAGCGTAGTCGTGATACGATGCCGTGCATAGTGCGTTGCCGGCGAACATCGGCAGGTATTGCAGCCAGCGGTGAGCGCCGGTTCCCTTGGCCTTCTTCTTGGCCTTTGGCTGCACAAGTGGAATCGGTTCGCTACGACCGCAAAGCCGACAAAGGCGAAAGCCTTTGTTGCCAGGTCCGCAGTTGTAGCGAAACAGCCGCCCATCTGGCTTCACCGCGATGCGGAAGCCGTCGGCCTCAGAAAAGGTCACGTTGTCGAGCGTATCAATGAAGTGCGTCACGCCTTGGCGCTGGCGCACAAGAGTGTTGCGGCCAAAGCTGACCTTCGCATGCGGGTCGTGACGGAATGCGAGCGGTTGAATGAAACGACGAAACGCAGCTTCAAGCACTTTCTCACCGCAAACCGGGCACTGTAGGCCGAGATTCTCCTTCAATTTGGTCTTGGTCAGTTCGGTGCGAATCAGTTGGCAAGCGGGGCAGCGCCAAAACCATTCGGGTTCGGGTAGTTCGCGGCGTGACGAAAAGGCCAGACCGCCGCTGGTGTAGAGCGTCTTGCGCGCGATCACCTGTGCGCCCGGCGCATATTCTGCGATGGCAAGGCCGCGGTCGCGGGTCAACTCAACATCACTCTCCGCGTAGCGGTCGTCTTTCGTCACCAGCTCCACGACATCCAGTGGGAAGGCATAGCGCGGCAGGAAGCCTCGTTTGGCAAGAACAGCGATGAGGTCGGCCTTCAGTAGATTGACGATTGCGCGTTCGACTTCCGACGTTGCCAAGCCCCTGTTGAATCGCTCGCGGCGTTCTTGCATCAAGGCCGTAAGATCCTCGGTAAACTCCTGAATCCGGGCATTGAATCCTTCGCTTGCCCGCCTGTATGCCACTTCCCATCCGCCAACAGCATTTGCGAGCGGATCAAGATGCGGTTGCGTCGGCGTTTCGCCACCCGCTTTCTGCGCCCAGTTTTCGACGAGATTCAAGAATCGCCCCTTGGTGTCTTTCGGCCACCATGTATCGGGAATCCCGTCGCGCATGTCCTGCGCAATGACCAGAGCAATCGGAATTTCCTGTTTCCTTGCGTATTCACCAAGCTCGGCACGCATGGAACGCAACGTCTCGGCAAACAGGTAAGCGTTTATGTGCCGCTGTGCGAGATGAGCATTTTCGAGAAAAACAGTCGGTGGATTGACCGTGCCGAGCATCAGGCGTTCGTCGGGTTTACGCCAGCAGTCGAGGTCGTATTTCGTGCCTTTGCACAGCGTCACGCAAACCGCGTTCTTGTCGTCGCCGCGGCCAGCGCGCCCGACACGCTGAACGTAAGACGCGGCGTTTGGCGGCGCGTTGCGAAGCAGAACTTTCTGCAAGTCGCCGATGTTGATGCCCATTTCAAACGTGGTTGTTGAACTCAACAGGTTGACGCCTTGTCCGCGAAAATCTTCCTCGATGAGCGCGGCAGTTTCTTTAGCGATCTGCGCCGTGTGTTCCTCGCTGGCAAGCGAGCGGTAGCTGATTGTTTTGTCGCCCGACACCCAGCGCGCCACGACCGAATCTTGCGCTCCGACCGCCGGCAACTCGGCCAGTTCGCCGCCACAATCTTTCTTGGGGCAGACTCCGCGGCAATTCCACGCCGTAATTGTCTGGCACGTCGAACATTGGTAGCGGGTGGGTGCGGCTTCGATAAGGAGTTGCGAAGGATAGAGGCGAAACTTCTCGCCATCCTCGTGCCTGAGCAGCCCTTCTCGCGTCAGAACTTCCCACAGTGCCGCCGCAATCTCGCGGGCCTCCGCGATGTCCACGCGGAGCGCGCGAGAAATGTAGTTCGTGTTCTCGTTTCCTTTCACGTTGTTGGCAGCGGACACAAAACCCTCGACGCTTTTCAGCCCGGCCTTTTCTCTCGCCAGGCAAATGTCCGCAGTGACGCGGCCGAACGCCGGATGACTTTGAGGAACTCCATCGGGCAGGCGGAAAGCCTTCCGTTTCCTGGCGAAACTCAAAAGCGTCTGAAGGAAGGCAAGGGTTTCTTCCTCGCTCAAATGAAATGGCTGCAAAACCTGGCACAGCGCCACTAGCTTCTGCCGACTGATTTCATATCGGACACGCAAGACGCCGAAGTCCTCCGCACTGTCCCGTGCGGGATCGGGCACGCCAAAATAGGCAAACACGTGCGCAGTAAAGAACCTCTCCCAATCTGGATTGTCTTCTTCCGGCTGGACACCAACCGGGAGAAGGAGCTTCTCTTGCGCTGGAATGCTCTCGTCCGTTTGCCGCTTGGCCAAACCTTTGGCGACTTCCGTGAAGCGGAGCGGGCGCGCCGCCTCGCGCACGATACGCACGATTGCCCGCCCGAAGTCCCATGGGAACGTCTCGTCTTCGAGCAAGGATGGAAAGGCGGCGGCTTTCTGACGTTGGTCGGCAAAGCACAGGAGCTTGCGGATCTGCCATTCGCTATTCTTGCGCCAGGGCGAAACGTCAAAGTGCGCAAGGGGAATCGCCGCAGCGATGCCGGTCTCGTCATCTGTTTCCGAAAACCGGCGAACTGGTTCAACACCGAGCGTATTGCGGGCAAGGCAATTCGGGCATTGCGGAAGCAGGTGCTTCAAATCGCTCTCCAAGGCTTCCGTGCCTTGATCGGTCGGACACTGGCGGTGAAAGATCTCAATCTGGCGCGGGTGCTTCGCACTGCCACAATTGCAGGCGTCGTGCGTGCTTTGCCGTCGCTTTCCGCAAGTCGCGCACCATTCCACGGATTCGGGATTGAAAAGCAATTTGTCGTCGGCCACTTCACTCTCATCGTCGGCGGTCGGGCGCGGATAAGGCAATTCATCCGCGCACGAGAAGTAGGTGTAGAAACTGTCTGAGGCCCAGCCCAAATCCGTGTCGAATGAGTCGTGGCTCGGTTGAACGCCATCCAGTCCCGGCTGCAGCGGATCGGCTGCGCCGTTTTCTCGGTTCGCGCGGGCGCGAGCCGGCCCGAGGTCGCGGAGCGCGCCATACAACCAGCCACAGCGCCGACAAGTGACAAGCTCAACCAGTTTCGATTGCTTGCCGACGCCAGCGCACAGTGGACAGAAACCCTCTTGAACTTCCGCGTGGTCTGCCTTGCGGGAAGTGAAAACAACGGGAACACCGTTCTTGCGACCGGGACAATCAGTTCGCAGGCACACATGAAGCCCGTCCTGCGCTCTCACGAAATAGTGAAGCCTCGTAGGGAGCAGCGCCTCTCGATCTGGTTGCTCGGCGTCAGCGGTAGCAACCAGCGTGAGCGCCGATGACAGCGCGTCGGCACGGTCGGCCGCATCTCCGAAGAGTTTAGAAGCGGTCTCTCTTAATGCCGCAGGGCGGAGCAGGAGTTCCGAGCGCAGCCGTAAAATGTTCGTGTCTCGTTCGAAATACTCCCGCAAAGTTTGGGAAATCTGGGAGTCTGGCAAAGCCGCGAGGGCCGCTGCGGCACCATCGGGCAGTTTGCTGGCGGCGGCGATGTAATCTTCCGGCTTGGGTGTCACTGCAGGCTGCCGAAGTTCGGGCGTTCGGCGTTTTCCGTAAATGAGCGCGTCGGCCTCGAAAGGCTCGCCAAAAAGGCCTTCGGCAAACCGGCGAATCCGCTCTTTGCTGGCAGGGTCTTTGTCGTTGCCCAGCGTCGCGGAGGTTGCGATGCACACGGGCCTTTCCGCCCGCAACCGGTCTTTTAGCCGCCGCAACAGAAATGCGATCTCGGTTGCCTGCACGCTGCGGTAGGCGTGTGCCTCGTCAAGAACGATGAAGCGCAGACGTGCGCCCTCGAACACGGGCGCGTCCACCGGACGAACCAGCAGGTATTCGAGCATCGAGAAATTCGTGATGAGGATGTGCGGCGGATTCGCGCGGATGGCCTCGCGATGGCGAAGGTGGTTTGGAGAAGCTTGCACCTTCCTCAGTTCTTCTAGGAAAAGCCTGTTCGCCTCGTCATTCAAAACGTCTGGAGCGACCCGTCCTGCGAGACGCGCCCGACACGCCTTGCGCAAGTGGCTTTCAAAATCCACCTGGTCACGCGGTGTCTGACCGGTGAATCGGGCGAACGTGATGTTCTTGTGTTCGCTCAGAAGCCGCTCCCAGTCCTGCAATTGATCGTTTACCAAGGCGTTGAGCGGGTAGATGATGATGGCGCGCAAACCCGGCGATGGATCACGAACCAGGTTGTCGAGGATCGGAATCTGAAAGCAGCGCGTCTTGCCGCTGCTCGTGCCAGTTGCCACCACCACGTTCTTCTCGTTGGGGGGCAACAACATCTCCAGCGCCTGGCTTTGGTGGAAGTAAAGCGGACGTCCGCTCATGACCGAAGCGACGGTTTGGCGCGTTGCCGGAGCCAGCGGGAGGTTTTCGAGCGGTTTACCAAATTCATAATTGGCTGCGGCTTCGAGAAATGGGCCGTTCACCAATCGTTTCGCATCGGACAGCAACGCTTCCCACTGGCGGCGAATCCCATCAAAGCGCGGATGAATCCGATACTGCGCCCGCAGGATTTCGGTGTAGCCGCGAATGACCTCGTTTTCAAATCGTTGAATCAGCGAGTCCATAGACTTTCCTTCATGATCCGAATGCCGGCTCGTTGACAGGCCTGCCGGAGTCGCTTGTCCGTATCACCACGAAGGGAGAAACAGATTTCCAAGTGCGGCGGATGGCCGCGTTCCCAACGAGCTGTGATTTTCTCGACGGGTTCAATTTCGCGCAGAATCGCATAGATCGCGTCCGTCAGCCCGGAATAGCGGACGGTGTAGTTACCGCTTTGATGTGGTCCAAAATGAATTCGGTTCTGAAAGTCCGTCCAACGGCGTCCACGCCGTATGGCCATGCCGTGTTTTTCGATCTGCTGGAATGGATAGTATTTCATTTGCACGTTGCCATAATTCATCAGGTCGAACGCCAGGCGCATCTCCTCCCACGTAGCATGATCTTGCGTCACGGTGAGCACATGCCAGGGCCAATAGTCGCGAAATGGAAACTCGAGTTTCTTCGCAAAGGCCTCGCTCAGTGGGGATTCTTTCGTGAAAAGAATTTCTGGCGAATCGCCAAACGGAATAACCCCATGCCGCTTGGCCCGGAGTTGAACCGTCAGTTGGTGCGATGTTGGCGGAGGGGGCTCGATCCGCCCCAAATCGCCGAAATCTCGCAGCACGCGTGCGGGTCGCGGATTGTGCGCAGTTGGCAACCAGTTCTCTTGAACGCGGTAGAAAAACACATCTTCGCCCTCCAGGTGCCGACTGGCATCTTCATCATGCCGCCAATTTCCGGGAATTGGCGTATCGCCCGCGAAGAAACGGAACTCGTTTTGCAACAATGCCTGTGTCTCATCGGCCGTGTCGGCAAGCAAACCCTTCGGAGCTTTCAGGACGAAACGCGGCCAAGCAGGCAGCGCGATGGAGTTTGGTGGAGTGAAAGTGAGGAAAAACCGCTCCGTCACGCGGGGGAAGACACGCAACTCCAGGCGCACACGCGGCGCGAACGTGATACGATGCCAGCCCGCGACTTCCAACATCGCACGGCGCGCATCGGGCACGAGCCGGCTCACAAAGCAGGTCGAACCATCAGGCATCCGAGCTTCCTGATTCCATCGGGTCTCGTCCTCATCGTCACCCAGCCAGCCGTCGCTATTGGCGAACTCCAGCCGGGACTTGGAGACCAAGACATAGTCATCCATCGGCAGTTCGCGCGCCTGCAGCGAAATGAACGAACCGCTGGACTCTGACCACAATCCCCACGGCGACAGGCCGCGTAGCCGATACACTTTGAGTTCCTCACCTGCACGAACCAGCTTCAACGGCAGGTCTTGGGTGAACGCCGCGCCGTGCAAAGGAATCGCAACTGGATTGGTGGAAGCCTTCACCCGTTGGCCGGGTGCAAACCACTCTGACGGCAGCAGGCTCTCGCTTTTCAAGCGTGGCGTCTCAATATGGATCGCGACGCTGCCCGGCTGCCAGCGCAGGCGCAGTCGCGGGCGGTCTCGAAAGAGGCTTTCGGTTTCAGTCGGGCGGAGAAAAATCGCCGTCTCGGGAACTTCGTCGAAATACTCCGGGCGCAAGTGGGAAACTTGGGCAACGTCATCCAACGTCCAGTCGGGATTCTTTTCGAGAATCCGCCGTGCCTCCAACATCTCGTCAATCCACTTCGCCGCCGTCGGGCGATTCTCGACGAAGAATGCGCGGAGATTCTTCCGCCCGCCAAGCCAAAGATTTATCGCATCCTCCCAGCGGGCGTCAGGCCATTGCTTCCAGTCCTGTGCTTCAACAAACAATCGTTCACACACTTCGACAAAGCCGCGCCAAACCCGAACCGGAATCCCAACGTGCCGAACGGCAGACTGCACATACAAGTGCCGCGACCTGTCCACACCGCAGAGTATTTTCAGACCAAGATCTTCGGCGATGCGAGCGAAGGCTTTATTCACATCGCCTTGCCAATTGCCATCATCGGCAATTCTGGAATCTCCCACAGCCTCGCCAAAGCTCGCCCAAAACGCATTGCCTTCGTAGCGCAGGAAGGCAACGCAGTGATACAGGCGAAGCAGCAGATGCGGATAGCGGCCCGGATTGTTGCACCACCCTTGCAACCATGCCTCGCGCAACGTGGCCAGATATTGTTGAAGTCCGTCGGCGTCTGGCAATGCGGCAACACACGCCCCCATTTTGGCGCGGTGGTCCGCTGGAATTCCTTCGTAAGCGGCCCGCGCATCATTTTCCAGTTGTGGGAGCAGGTCGGCAGCACTCATTTCGCGCTTCGATTGTAAGAATAGCGAACCGATCGCGGAATGAAAAGCTCTCGAGGTTTCAATGCAGCAGCCCTAGCAACACCATTGCTTGGGTGTGTGCTGCGCATAATAAGCAGGCCATCGCCCCCCAGCGTGTGC
>JAOACV010000519.1 GCA_026417675.1 Verrucomicrobiia bacterium | reverse complement strand
GTCGCTGACCGTGCAGATGGTCTCAAACCCGTCGTGGTATGCGGTGATGGCGCTGCCGTATCTGATGGAGTTTCCGCACGAGTGCACGGAGCAGACGTTCAACCGGCTCTACGCCAACGCGCTCGCACGCCACATCGCCAACTCCGACCCCAAGATCCGCCACATCTTCGACCTCTGGAAAGGCACGCCCGCGCTCGACTCGCCACTGGAGAAGAACCAGGACCTCAAACCCGTGATGATCGAGGAGACGCCGTGGCTGCGGCAGGCGCAGGCCGAGAGCCAGGCGCGCCGCAACGTCGGCATCCTGTTTGACGCGAACCGGCTCGACAGCGAGACCGAGCGCGTGCTGCGCAAGCTGGCCGAGGCGCAAAACCACGACGGCGCGTGGCCGTGGTTCCCCGGCGGCCACGGCAACGACTACATCACGCTCTACATCGTCACCGGTTTCGGCCGCTTGCGCCACCTCGGCATCGAGGTGGAGGTCTCCTGCGCGGTGAAGGCGCTCGCGCGGCTCGACAACTGGATGGACGAGCATTACCGCCGCGTCCTGACGTGGCCCGACCCGGACAAATACGTGCCGTCGTCGCTCGACGCGCTCTATCTCTACGGCCGAAGTTTCTTCCTGAAAGACCGTCCCATCGCCAAGAATCACCAAGCGATGGTGAACTTTTTCCTCGGCCAGACGCGCAAGCACTGGCTGAAGGTCGCCTGCCGCCAGAGCCAGGGCCATCTCGCCATCGCGGCGAAACGGTTCGGCGGCGAGCCGAACCTCGCGACCGCCCGGGACATCATGCGCTCCATCAAGGAGCGGAGCGTCACCAACGAGGAGATGGGCATGTTCTGGCGCGAGACGGAGCTGAGCTGGTGGTGGTATCGCGCGCCGATCGAGACGCAGGCGCTGATGATCGAGGCGTTCGACGAGGTGATGGGCGACGCGCAGGCTGTCGAGGACTGCCGCGTCTGGTTGCTGAAACAGAAGCAGACGCAGGACTGGAAGACGACGAAGGCGACCGCCGACGCCGTGTATGCGCTGCTGCTGCGTGGCCGCGACGTGCTCGCGTCCGACAAGCTGGTGGAGGTCTCGCTCGGCGGCGTCACGATCAAACCCCAGACGGTGGAGGCCGGCACCGGTTTCTACGAGAAGCGTTTCGCCGGCGCCGACGTGAAGCCGAAGCTTGGCGAAGTCACCGTCAAGAAAGTGGACGACGGCGTCGCGTGGGGCAGCGTCCACTGGCAATACCTCGAGGACATGACCAAGATCACGCCCTACGAAGGCACGCCGTTGAAGCTAAAGAAGTCGCTCTACACCAAGGTCGCCACCAAGAAAGGCCCCGTGCTGGAGCCGGTGAAGGGCGCGGTCGCCGTCGGCGATGAACTGGTCGTGCGCATCGAGTTGCGCGTGGACCGCGACATGGAATACGTCCATCTCAAGGACCAGCGCGGCAGCGGCACCGAGCCGGTCAATGTCCTCTCGCAATACAAGTTTCAGGATGGCCTCGCCTACTACGAGAGCACGCGCGACACGGCGAGCCACTTCTTCATTGATTACCTGCCGAAGGGCACCTACGTCTTCGAGTATTCGACGCGGGTGCAGTTGCGCGGCCAGTATCAGACCGGCATCGCCAGCATCCAGTGCATGTATGCGCCGGAGTTCAACAGCCACAGCGAGAGCCTGCCCCTGACGGTGAAGTGACGGCGCTGGCCCGCCACGTGTTCCCGGCTTTGGTTTGCGCGCGGTGCAAGCGCAAGGGTTCACTTCCCTGCAATGGCCTTCGCCGACCGGTTCGGTCACGACGTGCTCAAGCCGCCAGTTTTTGTCACCAAGGGGCGACCTGTGCGGATGGCAGCCTTGGAAAACCATTGGTGGCAGCGGTGGGCCAAGGCAGGGCGCTTTGTAACAGCCAACGTTGTGCGTTCGCCCTGCAGTGCGGGCGCCGCATTTTTGACGCGAGGGTTCTCAATCGCCGCTCGTTGGTCACCTTTAATCACGCCACCGTTTCCCACCAAATGGTTCCGGCTCAAAACAAAACACGGGGCCGCAATTGGCTGGACTCTGACGAGGTTTTTGTGACAACTGACAGGCTGGCATGAACACAAGACGTTTCAAAGTCGTGGTTACGGACTTCATCGCCGACGCGCTCGAACCTGAGCGGAAGGCGCTGGGCGACATCGCCGAGGTGACCGCGCTCGACGCCCGGCACGAGGATGAGTTGGCCGGGCACGTGGAGGACGCGGACGCGTTGATGGTTTATCACAACATCTCCGTCACGCGGAAAACCATTGAGCGGCTGGCGCGTTGCAAGCTCATCAATCGCTGCGGCGTCGGCTTCGACAACGTGGACTGGCGGTTCGCGCGCGAGCGCGGCATCCCGGTCACCCACGTCCCCGATTACGGCACGGAGGACGTGGCCGACACCGCGCTGGCCATGATGCTGGCGCTGGCGCGCGGGACGCATTTTCTCAACTCCCGTCTCCGCGCCGGCATCGGGCCGTGGCTCTACACGCAGGCCGCGCCGCTCCGGCGGTTGCGCGGGTGCGTGTTTGGCATTGTGGGTATGGGCCGCATCGGCACGGCTACGGCGCTGCGAGCCAAAGCGTTTGGGATGGATGTCGTGTTCTACGACCCCTACGTGCCCGACGGCCGCGACAAATCCGTCGGCGTGCGCCGCGCGCTGGAGTTCGACGATCTGCTGCGAGAAGCGCACGTGCTGAGCATGCACTGCCCCCTGACGGACGAGACGCGCGGCATGATCAACGCCGCCGCCATCGCCAAGCTGCCGCGCGGCGCGTATCTGGTGAACACCGCCCGCGG
Organism: Verrucomicrobiia bacterium; assembly: GCA_026417675.1. Taxonomy (GTDB): domain Bacteria; phylum Verrucomicrobiota; class Verrucomicrobiia; order CAIQCK01; family CAIQCK01; genus JAOACV01. The sequence continues at coordinate 114 of JAOACV010000519.1, read as the reverse complement.
CGCGATTGTGGACACCGCGGCGGTCGCGGACGCGATCGCATCGGGCCAACTCGGCGGCGCGGGCTTGGACGTGCTGCCTGCCGAGCCGCCGCCCGACAACGACCCGCTCATCAC
>JAOACV010000518.1 GCA_026417675.1 Verrucomicrobiia bacterium | reverse complement strand
CTCGTAGCCCAGGACGCCAAACTTGGCCGCGATGTGTCCATCCAGCCCTACGCCGTCATCGAATCCGGCGCGGTCATCGGCGACCGCACTGTCATCGGCGCTCATGGTTACATCGGCCACCAGGCACGCATTGGGAGCGATTGCCTGCTTTGGCCGCGCGTCGTGGTCCGCGACCACTGCATCCTCGGCAACCGCGTCATCCTCCATCCCGGCGTCGTCATCGGCGCCGACGGCTTCGGCTACACGCGGGGGCCCAAGGGACACGAAAAGATTCCCCAGCTTGGCATCGTCGAGATCGAGGACGACGTGGAGATCGGCGCTAATACCACGGTGGACCGCGCGCGCTTCGACCGAACGCTCATCAAGCAGGGCGCCAAGATAGATAACCTCGTGCAGATCGCCCACAACGTGGTCATCGGCCGCCACGCCATCCTCTGCGGGCAAGTTGGGGTCAGCGGCTCCAGCACCATTGGCGACGGCGCCATTCTAGCGGGCCAAGTCGGCATTGCCGATCATGTGAATATCGGCGAGGGCGCCATCATCATGTCCAAGAGCGGCATACCCTCCGACGTGCCGCCTGGCGAAAAGATGTTTGGCTACCCGGCGCGGCCCCAAGCGCAGGCCGCCCGGATTTGGGCGGCGGAAGCCCGGCTCCCGGAGATGCTCCTGCGTCTAAAGCGGCTCGAAGCACAGATCCATCCCGACAAGAAACCCTGAAGACAGGTCATGCAATTCGTTCCCTCCAAACTCTATCTGACCAAAGGCGTCGGCACCCACAAGCACGAGCTGCGCTCCTTTGAGATGGCCCTGCGCGACGCCGGCATTGAGAAATACAACCTCGTCAGCGTCAGCTCCATCCTGCCGCCGCGCTGCCGCATCATCCCCCGCAAACAGGGCGAGCAGATGTTGCAGCCGGGCGAGATCACCTTCGCGGTCATCTCCCGCATCTCCACCAACGAGCCGCACCGCCTTATCGCCGCCTCCATCGGCGTGGCCGTGCCGGCCAACGAGGACGACTACGGCTACCTTAGCGAAATCCACCGCTACGGTATGAACGACCAAGCCGCCGGCGAGCTGGCCGAGGACATGGCCGCCGCGATGCTCGCCTCCACCCTCGGCGTGGAATTCAACGAGGACGCCGACTGGGACCAGCGTGAGGAGGTCTTCAAGGTCTCCGGCAAGATCGTCAAAACCACCAACGTCACCCAATCGGCCATTGGCACCCCCAACGGCTGGACCACCGTCGTCGCTGCGGCGATTTACATCTTTTAGGGGCGAGGGAACGGCATCAACCACTGAAGACACAAAATACACGGAAAAACTTTCCGCGTGTTCAGAGTATTCCGTGGTTCAACTTCTTTGGTCGTTAGGAAAATGGATTTGGAGCGGGAGACGGGACTCGAACCCGCGACGTCAAGCTTGGGAAGCTTGCATTCTACCAACTGAATTACTCCCGCGCCCAAGCAACGGTGGTATAGAACTCCCTTTATGGCCAGCGCGCAAGTCGGAATTCCAAGCCAGATCGCGTTCGGAGAACGCGATGCACTTGGAACGACAATTGTGCTACAGGGATAGGCCCTTGAATTTGGCGTCCATGACTTCCCTGCAGTCTGTTATCCCGGCTGGAACCGGCTCAGCCGAACGAACTCCGCCTGGCGTCGGGCGATGTCGCGGGGCTTCAGTTGGATGAGGCGGTTAAGGCTGAAGCTCTCGACGTCGAAGCTGGCCACGACGCTGCCGTTGATGACCGCGCGGCGCAGGACGGCGGGGGTAGCGCGGCCAGCGCGAGCAACGGTGCCAATGAGCGCCCCGGCAAAGCAATCGCCCGCCCCGGTCGGGTCGTGGATGTCCTCCAGTGGGTAGGCTGGCGCGCTGAAGAAGTCGTCGTCGCAGAAGAGCAGGGCGCCGTGCTCGCCTTTCTTGATGATGGCGTAGCGCGGGCCGAGCGCGAGCAGGGCGCGGCCGGCCTTGATGAGGCTGGTCTCGCCGGTCAGATGGCGCGCCTCGCTGTCGTTGAGGCAGAGGGCGTCCACGCGGGGTAGCAGGGCCAGCAGCTCGGCCTTGGCGGTGTTGATCCAGAGGTCCATCGTGTCACAAAGGATGAACTTTGGCCGGCGGACCTGATCGAGGACGTGATGCTGGAGGTTGGGGTGGATGTTGGCGAGCATCACAAACGGCGCGTCGCGGTAGTCGCGGGGCAGGGTGGGGGTAAACTTTTCGAAGACGTTAAGCTCGGTGGACAGCGTGCGGCGGGTGTTGAAGTCCCACTCATACACGCCCGACCAGCGGAAAGTCCTGCCCTCGGCGATCTGCAGGCCGGCGAGGTCTATGCCGCGGCGCTTGAAGAGCCGGATGAACTTCTTCGGGAAATCCGTGCCGACGACGCCGACGAGTTTCACCGGCGCGAAGAAGCTGGCGGCCACGCTGGCGTAGCTGGCCGACCCGCCCAGCAGGTCAGGATGGGTCTCCACCGGCGTCTGCACGGTGTCGAGGGCGATGGAACCGACGATGAGCACGCTCATGGGCGAAGATGGTTGAGGGTGTTAAGGGTTGAGGGCTTCTGTGAAAGCCCGAGCGGCAGAGGCTACGTCGGGTGCCCGCAGAATGGCGGAGACGACTGCGACGCGCCTCGCGCCGTGTCGAATGACCGACGGCAGATTGGCCAAAGTGATGCCGCCAATGGCGAACGCGGGAAGACGGACTGCGCTGGTGACGGCGCGCAAGGTGGCCAAACCGACGGGCGCGCGGCCGGGTTTGGTGCCGGTGGGGAAAACAGGGCCGATGCCGATGTAGTCGGGCTGCTGCGGCTCGGCGGCCTTGGCCTGCGCCAGCGAATGCGTGGAGAGACCTACCAGTTTCCCCGGTCCGAGCCGCGCTCGTGCCGCTGACACCGGCATCATGGCGATGTCCTCCTGGCCCAGATGCACACC
>JAOACV010000517.1 GCA_026417675.1 Verrucomicrobiia bacterium | reverse complement strand
CCAGATGTGTAGAAGCGACAGGCCGTGGCCGCGCCGGGCGCACGCCCTGGCACTGGAGAAGCTGCTCGGGGCGGGCGCGAAGTCGGTCGGGTTCGACCTGCTGTTCTCCACGCCGAGCAAATACGGTCCTGAAGACGACGCGGCGTTGCGGGCCGCCCTGGAACGTGCCAAGGGCCGCGTGGTCATTGGCGCGAACCTGACCGAGGAAGTAATCCAGGGCGCCAAACGAGAGAAGTGGATGATGCCCACGCCCGGCGTCGTGCCGGAATCCATGTCGCTCCTCGATCTATGCGGCGCCGTGAACTACAAGGCCGACTTCGACCTGGTGGCGCGCCGGCTGCGTCCGCTGTGGCCTTTTGCTGAAACGGGGCAACATCTGACAGCCCTCTCAGTTCACACGGCTTCCCACGCCAACGATCCGGCGCCGTGGGCCACCAACCGGCATGAAATCCTCATCAACTTTCCTTACTTGCCGCCGCCTCAATCCACCTTCCCGACCATCAAGTTCTACAAACTCTTTTACAAGAAGAGCTGGCAAGGCGAACTGCGACACGGCGAGGTCTTCAAGGACAAAATCATCCTAGTCGGCCCAACGCAGAATTTCCTGCACGACGTCGTGGCGACGCCGTTCGGCGACGCGGTGCCGGGCGTGGAGCTGCACGCGGCGGCCATCTCCACGCTCTTGCAGCACAACGAGCTGCGCGACGCGCCCAGGGGAACGGAGCCGTTTCTCATCCTTTGTTTCGCCGCGCTCGCCGTGCTATCCATCCTTCTGATTCGCCACCCCCTGGTCAAACTCCTGCCGCCTCTGGCGCTTGGCGTCGTCTACGGACTTATCGGCCAACTCGCGTTCGTCCACGCGCTCACCGTCCTTCCTCTGGCAGCGCCCACGCTTGTCCTGGTTCCCGTGACGCTGACGGGCATCGCCTGGCAGTTGCTCACTGAACAGTTGGAACGGCACCGCGCGCGGCAGGCGTTGGAGCGGCAAGTGTCCAAGGAGGTGGCGGACGAACTGATGAAGGAATACGACGCCCTGCAACGGTTGCTCGCGCCGCAAGAGAAGCAGATCGTCGTGTTCTACGCGGACATCCGCAACTTCACGACCATCTTCGAGCGCGGCGACCCGCAGAAACTGATCGCGTTGCTCAACGAGTATTTCACTGAGATGACCGCCATCATCAGCCGGCACGGCGGCACGATAGACAAATACATCGGCGACGCCATCATGGCGCTGTGGGGCGCGCCGACCAGCCGCGGCGCGGCCGAGGACGCCTGGCACGCGGTCGCCGCCGCCGTGGAAATGCGCCAGCGGCTTGCCGAACTGCGGCCGCAGTGGGTGGCGCGAGGTTTCCCGGAGATCTACAACGGCGCGGGCATTCACTACGGCCCCGCGCTGGTCGGCGAGGTCGGCTCCCAGCAGCGCAGCGAATACACCGCCATCGGCGACACCGTGAACACCGCCTCGCGCATCGAGGGCATCAACAAGGAACTCGGCACCGACCTGCTCATCAGCGAGGCCGTTTACAAGCTGGTGAAGGATCGCGTCGAAGCCCGCGCCTTGGGCGCCCATGCGCTGAAGGGTCGCACGGGACAGGTGGAGCTGTATCACGTCCAAAGGCTCTTGTAGGAGCCGCCTCCTTGCTAAAATGGTCGGGCCGTCGGGATTTGAACCCGAGACCTTCTGCACCCCAAGCAGACGCGCTACCAAGCTGCGCTACGGCCCGAATCGTCGCCCCGCCGCGGGGTGTCCCTGCGGCGTCACGACGCCCACAGTAAACACTCGCCTTCACACCCCGTCAACAACTTCCCCCGCCGCGACGATTTCCGCGGCAGACTCGCGCGCTACCCGGCCCAATACTCCCGCGGATCCGTGATTCGACCGGTGAGCGCGCTGGCGGCGACCGTCGCGGGGCTGGCAAGGAAGACCTGGCTCTCGCGGTGCCCCATGCGGCCGGGAAAATTGCGGTTGGTGGCGCTGATGCACTTCATCGGCCGGTTGATCCGGCCAAACGTGTCCACCGGCCCGCCCAAGCAGGCGGCGCAACCGGCGTTTTCGGTCATCCGCACGCCGGCGTCCACAAGCACATCCCACACGGTCTTGCCGTCCATCGTCAGCGTCTGCAGATCCCGCACGACCTGCGTCGTCGCGGGCACGCCAAAGGTGTCAATGCACACCTTGCGTCCCTTCACGACACGCGCAAACGCCAGAAAGTCGCTCGTCTTGCCTCCCGTGCAGGAGCCAACGTAAGCCCGGTCCAACGCGATGTGGCCGAGTTCGCGCGCCAGCTTGCGCTGGCCGGGATCGGGATGACACGCCACCGTAGGTTCAAGCTTCGAGAGATCAAAGCGCTGGTCATAGACATAGCTGGCCTGCGGGTCGGCATACAGCGGTTGGTAGTCTTGCTTGGTGCCGTTGGCGGCGGTGCGCTCGTTGACGTAGTCGAAGGTCTTCTGGTCCGGCTCGAACACGCCGTTCTTGCCGCCGGCCTCGATGGCCATGTTGGCGATGGTCATGCGGTCGTCTATCGAGAGCGCCGTCGCGCCGGGGCCGACGAACTCCATCGCGCGGTAGGTCGCGCCGTCAAAACCGATCTCGCCGATGATGTGGAGGATGACGTCTTTGGCCATCACGCCGGGTTGCAGTTCCCCTTCCAGACGGAAGCGCATCGTCTCCGGCACCTTCAAGAGAATCCTGCCCGTGCCCATGACAAACCCGGCGTCGGTGTTGCCGATGCCCGTGGCGAACTCGCCGAACGCGCCGGCGGTGCACGTGTGGCTGTCGGTGCCGAGGAGCACCTCGCCGGGGCGCGTGTGGCCCTTGAGCGGCAAGGCGTTGTGACAGACGCCGACATAATTATCTCCGTATTGGCGTTTCAGTTCGCCCTTCGACGGGTCGAACTTCCAGTGGCCG
>JAOACV010000516.1 GCA_026417675.1 Verrucomicrobiia bacterium | reverse complement strand
GTCGCCTCCTGTGGCCGATTAAGCAAAAATACGGCCGCAAAATCTCGTGGGCTGATCTGATGATTCTGGCCGGTAACGTTGCGCTGGAGACGATGGGGTTGAATCCGGTGCATTTCCTGATCGTGCCGCGGGTGCTGGCGATGGTGATCATGGGGCCGTGCCTGACGATTTTAGGCGTGTTCATGGCGATGTATGGCGGCTACCTGATCGGCATCTGGTTCCTCGACATTGACCCGATCGAATATTGGCGGAAATCCTTCGACATGCTGAAGCTCAAGGACATCTACTCCGGCATGATTAAGAGCTTCGTGTTCGCCGGGCTGGTCAGCAACATCGCCTGTTACTTCGGCTTCATCGTCGAAGGCGGCGCGGAGGGCGTGGGCCGCAGCACCACTCAGTCGGTGGTCAGCTCGATCGTCATGATTATCGCGGCGGACGTGATCTTGACGGCGTTCTTCTACTTCATCTTCGTCTGATCATGGTCGCCAATTTGACAAAACCTGCGGAAGCGCAGCCCAAGAGCGGGCCGATTGGCCCGGACGATATGATCGTCGTCGAGGACTTGGTGAAAATCTACGGCGGCCGGCGCGTGCTCGACGGCATCAACTTTCGCGTCAAGCGCGGCGAAATCCTGGTCATCATGGGCGGGTCGGGCTGCGGCAAAAGCACGTTGCTGCGCCAGCTCATCGGCCTCCAACAGCCGGAGGAGGGCCGCATCTGGCTCGAAGGCCGCGAGATCACGCGGCTGACGGAAGAGGAGTTCATCGAGGTGCGCCGCAAGTTTGGCGTGCTGTTCCAGAGCCCTTTTCGACAGCATGACCGTCGGCGAGAACGTCGCCCTGCCCATCCGCGAACATTTCCCCAACCTGCCGGACATGCAGGTGGACATCATGGTCAAAATGAAGCTCTCGCTGGTGGGTCTGACGCCGTTTGCGAACCTCAAGCCTGCGGAGATTTCCGGCGGCATGAAGAAGCGCGCCGCGCTCGCGCGCGGCTTGGCCCTCGACCCGAAGCTGTTGTTCTGCGACGAGCCGACGGCCGGGCTGGATCCGACGCGCGTGACGGAGTTTGACGAGCTGACGCTGAAGCTTTGCAAGGAGCTGGGCGTGACGGCGGTGGTCGTGACGCACGACATGACCAGCGCGTTTCGCATCGCCACGAGGATGATCCTGCTCAACAAGGGCAAGATTTGGGCCGAGGGCACCCCCGATGAAATCCGCGCCCATCCCGATCCCGGCGTGAAACGGTTTATTGACGGCTGTCCGGAGAGCGAAGTGCGCGAGGACGCTGAGGCGTATCTGCGGGATATTTTGGGCGAATCATCTTAGTCAAGGAGAACCACTATGGCCGAATATCGAAGCCAAAAAACCGGACCCGGCGCCGTCATCTTTTTCGCGGTGGTGGCGCTGCTCTTTCTGATCCTGGCCGTCGGAAAATTCCAGTTCCTCTTCGGCGACAGCAACGACTTGACCCTCTATTTCGAGAGCGTCAACGGCGTCAAGGAACGCACGCCGGTCTCCTACGCCGGCCGCAAGTGCGGCGAGGTGCGCGAACTGCGCATCCTCAAGCCGGAAGAATGCCGGCGGGACAAGGCGGGCAAACCCTACTATGTCGAGATCAAGGTCCGCCTCCCCAAGGACGTGCCCATCAACAGCGACACCAAGGCCACCATCTCGATGGTCGGCATGCTCGGCGACAAACAGATTGATCTGACGCCCGGCGTTCCCAACGCACCCGGCCTCGCGCCAGGCGAGGGACTGTTTGGCGACAGCATCGGTTTTGAGAAGCTCATCACCACCGCGCGCAGCCTCGTCGCGAAGCTCGAACCGCTGATGGACAATCTCCAAGGCCTGATGACCCACCTCAACGACGTCATCAAGGACCCGCAGTTCAAAGACAATCTCAAGGGCACCATCGCCAGCGCGCGTGCCACGCTGGAGAAGGCCCAGGGCACTCTCGAACACGCCAGGGAAATGCTTGGGGAAAACCGCGAGAACATCAAAGCCAGTCTCGCCAACGTCAGGGAGTTGACCGAGAAGGCCAAGACCACCATTGGTCAGCTTAACGAGACGCTCGGCGACACCAAACCCAAGATTCAAGCCACGCTGGAGAACGTCCAGAAGCTCACCGGCGAGCTACGGGTCAAGGTTGACGAGCTGATGGCCAAGGTTCATACCACCTTGGACAAGACCGGCGCGACTCTGGACACCGCGCGCGGCATTCTCGACGACAACCGCGAGAGCATCGCCATGCTCATGGCCAACCTTCGCGACACCGGCTACAACAGCAAACAGTTCACCCACACCCTGCGGCTGATCTTTGCCCCGTGGTCGGCTTTCACCAAACAGTCCAAGCCGGAACCCAAGCAACCCGAGAAGCCGGTGAAATCTTTCGGCCGGGTCAAGGTGTTTCCTGACGAGAGCATTGGCAAAGCGCCGCCGGATAAACCGTTGACCGGTTCTTCCGTTTCCGAACCGGCCCGCGACTTCTCCAAGCCGTCCACCCCGGCCATGGTTATGCCGGAGCCGCCAAAATGAGTTCGAGTCTGCAAAAGAAACAGGCCGCGCTGGCCGGCCTTGTCGAGGTGGCTGCCGCCATCAACGCCAGCCTCGAACCCGACGACGTGCTGCCGCGCATCATTGACATGGCCCAGCGTGTCATGAACGCCCAGGCCACCAGCGTCGCCCTCGTGGACGACGCCACCCATGAGCTGGTCTATATCGTCGCCACCGGCCAGCACGGCCAGCGGGTCAAGGAGGGCATTCGGCTGCAAATGGGCCAAGGCATCGCCGGCTGGGTGGCCCAGAACGACCAGTCGCTCGTCATCGCCGACGTGCCCAGCGACCCGCGGTTCAACCTCGCCGCCGCCCAAAAGGTCGGCATGGTTCCGCGCTCGATGGTCTGCGTCCCGATGCGTGTCGGCGGCAAGGTCATTGGC
>JAOACV010000515.1 GCA_026417675.1 Verrucomicrobiia bacterium | reverse complement strand
CTGCGAACAAACACGTTCCAGTGTTTCTCCGGCGGAAATCGCCGCTCCTCCTCCTCATAGAGTTCACCTGATGAGACCATGCGCAGGAACACTACCTGACCGCCACGTCGTTGAATCGCGCTCACCGACTTGTTGATCTGCGCGCAGCGCTGCCGCAACTGCGTTTCAGTCAGGGCATCTTCAACCGACCGGAGATTGGCCAGCAAGGCTCTTAATCGCCGGCTCACATCCACACGGTCGTAGTCAGCGACCACGAAGCGGTCAGCCCGAATGCGTCCCGGATTCGGTTCAGGCAACCGGTGCTCTTGAAGCAACGCGCGGAGCACGGCGGTGGGTGTTACGGTTGCCAGTTCCAAGGTCAACCGCTCCTGCAATAGTATTCGCAGCTGCGTCTCGATGTCAGCCGTCCAAGCGCGATGATGGAAGGCATCCAGCCAAACTCGCGGGATATGCTCCGCGGTAGTGCTTCGGAAGACAAGGGCAGGATACACCTCGCAAACCACGTCGCCAGAAAACTTTGGGTCCTTCGCCAGATCCTCCAACACGGGAAACGGACAAGAACCTTCAATGGCCAATTGGAAAAACCTACGCCCCGCAATCTCACGATTCATGACCGCCGGATCCAATCCTGTGAGGAACCTCGAAGTGCCGATAAGCGCCACAGCGTCGCGACCTGCCCGATTCGCACGCTCTCTCTCCAGCGACCAAAGTTCCGCCCGGTCACGCACAGAGGGCTGAAACCCCCGCGCCCGCCAAAACAACTCCAAACCCGCAAGCGCAGCGGTCGCCAGCACGATCGCCAGCACCCAAATCTGCAACCAAGGCCCGCGAACTTCCGGTATCAACGCGCTAGAACTGGNAATAGACGAAAGCATGATCGTCTCCAGGAGAGGTGAACAACGCGACAATCATGGCGGCCACCAACACTGCGCGCAACCACCACGGCAACCGTTCCGCCAGCATCTCAAGGGTTGAGTCGCGAAGCCGCCGTTGCATCCACAGGGTCCCGCTCATCACCACAACGACCCGCGCCATCAAGCCCCAATCCAACACTCCGACCGCCGTTCCCTCCGCCGGGGTCAGCATCACCCGTAATATTGCGAAGGCCATCTGCAAATCCTGCGCGCGAAAAGGCACCCACGCAATGCTCACGAGCACGAAAGTCAACAAGCCCCCCGCGACACCCGCCCAACAACGCTGCAAGAACCCGATGCGGCACGTCCACTGGCGATACAACAGTTCGGCCACTAGAAAGATTCCATGCAACGCTCCCCAGAGCACGAATGTCCAAGCGGGGCCATGCCATATGCCGGAAACGAGAAATGTCACCAGCAGCGCCGCTGCCGTGCCCCCAATCCGCCACTCCCGCCACTTCATCTGAAGCGGCATGAAAATGTAGTCCAGTATCCACCGCGTAAACGAGATGTGCCACCGCCGCCAGAAATCACTGAACCCCACCGCCGCGTAGGGGAAACGAAAGTTCTCCGGCACGACAAACCCCAGGCACAGTCCAACCCCGATCGCACACGTCGAGTAGCCCGCGAAATCAAAGAATATCTGCCCGGAGACGGCAAACGTGCCCGCCCACGCGTCGGCAAACCGCAACCGCGCTCCCGGCACGAAAACCAAGTCCGCCACCGGCGCCAGCAGACCGTCGGCGAGCACCACCTTCTCAAACAGTCCCAACACCACCAGCGTCAATCCCCAGCCGAACTGATGGGCGCTCGCAGAACGAGGCTGTGAGCATTGAGGCAGGAAAAACTCCGCCCGCATAATCGGCCCGGCCACCACGCGCGGGAAGAACGCCAAAAACAACGCATAATCCAGCAGCGAAGGCCAGGGTTTGATCTTCTCCAGATAAACATCCGTGGTGTAGGACAGCGACTGGAAGGTGTAGAACGAAATCCCCAGCGGCAGGATGATGTCCAGCGTCGTTGGGTGGCAGGCAACGCCGGCCGTCGCGAGCAAGTGAGCCACATTGCCCAACAGGAAGTTGGTGTATTTGAAGAACCCCAGCGCTCCGAGGTTCCAACACAGGCTAACCATCAGCCACGCGCGCCGCCGGGGCGTCGTGGGCGCGCGCGCCATGCGTTGAGCGACCCACCAGTCCNGCGCCGTCGTGACCCACAGCAGTGCCACGAACGGCGGGTTCCATGCCGCGTAGAACAGATAACTCGCGAGCACCAAGTTCAGCTTCTTCACCCGCCACGGCAGCGGCAGACGATGCACGAACAACACCGCCAGAAAAAAGACCGCGAACGCCAGCGAGTTGAAGGTCATCACCTAGGCCGGAATTCGGTTGTTGGGTCTGTCGCTGATGGTCGCCGCCGGCACATCCCCGCCGCCGGCCTAGAAGAACGGATACAGGAACGGCGCGAGGGCAGAGGATTGGGCGAAGATGATGATGCCGCCGATGACCACCAGCATCACCAACAGGGGGATCAGCCACCACTTTTTCTCGCGCATGGCGAATTGAATCAGTTCACTCAACAACGACTGTTTGGCCATAATGCTCTCCGTCTTCCGCAGGCAGGTTGTTTCGGCTCGCCGGCATCCATCGCGCCACGAAAATCATATAACTGGCGCCGGCCTGTTCCGTCAATGCATTTGCAGGCGGCGCTTTGCAAGCATGCTCTGCCCGGCTCCTTCGTCCCTGCTGTTTCCCGCCGGTTCCCAATTGACGCTGACTCGGCTCGCAGCTAGGATTTCCCCGGTTTTCACGCATGACCACCTTCCCCGGTCGCACGCATGACAGGTTCTCGTCAGCGCGGGTTGGCGAACAACCCGTGACTTTGTTTGCATCTGCTTCCGGCAAAAGCCAACTCCTCGGCGTCGTCAGGGCCTGCCGGTCTTTGCGGGGCCGCGCTGTCGTTTGCCTGCTCCCATGAAGTTGCGCCCAATCTGCCTTCGTCTCTCGCTGGTGTTGTTGGGGATCGTTCTCTAT
>JAOACV010000514.1 GCA_026417675.1 Verrucomicrobiia bacterium | reverse complement strand
CTATTCGGCCGCCGCAGAGGCCATCGTGCGCGCGTCGGGCGTCCGGCGCGGGTTCTGTCTGGTGCTCGGCAGCGAGACCGGGCGGCTGGCGCTGGAACTGGCCCGGCGCACACAGTTGAGGATCATCGGCATCGAGCCGGACGGGGCCAAGGTCGCCGCCGCGCGCAAGGCGCTCGACGCGGCGGGCCTTTACGGCGCGCGTGTGACGGTGGATCAGGGCGACCTCGCGCGCCTGCCTTATGCTTCGTATTTCGCCAACCTCATCGTCTCCGACAGCGCGCTGCTTGGCAAGCTGCCCGCGACGCCCCCGAAGGAAGTGTTGCGCGTGCTCAAGCCGTGCGGCGGCGTGCTGATGATCGGCCAGCCCGCCGGCACGCCGAGGGCCGCACTGGACGCCGCCGCGCTGCGGCAGTGGGCGACCGCCGGCAAGCTCGCCGCGCGGATGGACAGCGCCGGCGGCACATGGGCGCGGTTCACGCGCGGGCCGTTGCCGGGGGCGGGCTCGTGGACGCACGAATACGGCGACGCCGCCAACACCACCTGCGGCGACGACACGTTCATCAAGTGTCCGATCGGCCTGTTGTGGTTCGGCGACCCCGGCCCGCTGGACATGGTCAGCCGTCACCGGCGCGCGGCGGGGCCGCTGGCGTTCGATGGAATGCTGTTTGTGCAGAGCGAGAACGCCGTGGCGGCCTACGACGCCTACAACGGCCTGAAGCTCTGGCAGCGGCAGTTTCCCGGCGTCGTGCGCGTGATGACCTCGCATGACGCCAGCAACCTCGCAGCCGACCGCGAGAGCATTTTCGTCGTCACCGGCGCCAACCAGTGCCTGCGGCTCGACGCGAAGACCGGCGCGACGAAATACACCTACACGATGCCCGAAGTGGACGAAAAGCCCCGGCGTTGGGCTTATGTCGCCGTGAGCAACGGCGTGCTGGTCGGCTCCGGCAGCCGGACCGACATCAGCTACGGCAGGACCGGTCCGCCGCTGCCGCCGACGGCCGCCTCCGCTCCCGCAAAAACTAACATCGTGTCCGACTTGCTGTTCGCGCTCGACGTGAAGACGGGCACGACGCGCTGGACCTGGGCGGGCCAGGCGATCCCGCACGCCTCCATCTCGGTCGCCGACGGCCACGTGTTCTTCGCCGACGGCGGCCTGCCGGCCGAGACGAAGAAGGCCGGGCCGTTGAGCAAGCCCTCCATAGGCAATCCGATGCGCAAGATCACCTCGCTGGACCTGAACGACGGCAGCGTCGCCTGGAGCAGGGAGGTGGACCTCACCGGCGCGCTCGGCGGCAGTTATTTCAGCACGCTCGGCTCCATCGCGCACAACGGTTCGTTGGTGCTCTTCGGCGTCTATACCGACGAGGCCTGCCGCCGCCAGGGATTGGCGTTTCGCAATCTTGCGGCGGTCCTGTCGCGGTTGCGCCACCTGGGTGGAACAGAAGCGGAGTTGCATGTCTATGCCGACAATGCGC
>JAOACV010000513.1 GCA_026417675.1 Verrucomicrobiia bacterium | reverse complement strand
GGACATTTGAAGACTGCAGTGCTGCCTGAAACCCGCGGCAAAAGTTGAGCAGGCCAAGCATAGGTGACTTTGGGGCCGCCGACGAGATCAAGACGCTCCAGCGCAGGGTAAAAACCCGATTCCTCGGTGTAAAGGCGAAGCGCGATTCCGAGTTGGCGCAGATTGCTTTTGCAGGCGGCTGACCGGGCGGAATCTTTGCCGCGTGACAGAGCGGGCAGCAACAACGCGGCCAGAATGGCCATGATGGCGATGACCACGAGCAATTCAACCAAGGTGAAAGCGCGCTTTGGTTTCATCTGGAAAATGGTCATATAAATCGTCTCGCCAAGACCCAGAGGCCAACTCCACCCGACCCAATGGCGAGAATCCAGCCGATGAACTTGAACCATTCGCGTCCTGTTTTCAAAGCGCAGAACTGGCCTAATGCCCAGAAACCAACGCCAATGAATACCCAACCCCAGCCAACCGCGTCGTCACCATACGAAACACCATTTGTCATGCCCTTGTAACGGCCAGTGTGAGTGAGCCGTTTTTGCAAAATTCCGTTTGCTCCATAGGCGATGATCAAAATCCCAGGCGCGAGAGTTAGAAGCCAGAGGATGGCATTTCGCAAAAAACCAAAAATTCGCCGCACGACGCGTTTTGCCATATCCTTCGCGCTGAAGCAGACGATTGAATCGTCATCGGAAGATTGGAATCTTGGCTGTCGTGTTTTCATGGCTTATGGGCGGGGCGGCTTTGCGCCGCCCCGCCGCGTTTGTATTGCTACCAGCACTGGCTGTCGTAACCGTCGAATTCCGACAGTTGATTCCAGTAGATCAACCAGAAGTTGCCCAACATGAAACCATTTGCGAATTCAGCCGCAAGGTTGCCTAAAGCAACGGCCAGGTCAGCGGCGGTGTCCATGTTGTTGTCGCAACGTCTCCGAACGTCTCGAATATATGGTCCGGCGGCCTCCAGGACCTGATTCCCCGATCCGAAAATGCTGAAAATGGAAGCCACCCTACCGCCGACAGAAACCCAATGCCCGGCCCGCGTCCACCAGTTCTGCCCCTGGTAATGGGCAATCTTGAACGAGGTTTCCCGGAAGAGCGTGGTTTCCGTGTGGATTTCACTCAATGCCGTTCGCAACCGCATCTGTGTTCCCGTGGAGGCGTCAGTCACGTCAACCGCCAACTGCAGCTCGCGCAAGCGAATCACCGTGCGCAGCATCGAGCGTTGCTGGAGGACATAGATGGTCTGGATGTTCAGTTGGTTAATTGCATCCGAAACTTTGGCTTCGTCCCAGATGTCTGCGATCAGCTTGGTCGTGGTCAACAGCAGGACGCTCCACGGAAGATAAGCGTCTGCGGGTTCAACACCATCAACCAGCATGTCCATGAACATGCCGCTCGGCGGGGAAAGGAAGCTGGCGCCAAAATGAATCGTATCATAGCCGGGCAGCGGATCACCGTTGGCATCTTCATTGCGCCGCACCTCCAAATGCAGGTAAGTTCCCAGCGTCCCGGCATTATCGTAGATCAGATTGTTGGTGCTGGCGGCGTTGGTGGAAGCGATGCGCTGAATGGTGATAGGCGGGAGTGTGAACGATCTGCGCGAGTCCGGCAGATTGTAGAAGTTCCAGTAGCCATAGACCGCGTCCGGCCATGATGGGTCGGTGAACACCGCCAGTTCCGTGTAATTGTCCACGCCATCGCCGTCGGAGTCGTCGCGCAGGTCGGGATTTAAGATGCCTTGCCAAATCCAGATCAGGTATTCCGCCCAATCCGGCAGGCCGTCACTGTCGCTGTCGGTCGCGTAGTCCTGCGCGACCAGTGGATCTGTGCCCATCCACAGTTCCTTGAGATTGCTCATCCCATCCCCATCGAAGTCCTCGTCGCCGTCCACGATCCAGTTCCCACCTCGGTTGGGGAAATCGGGTTGTCCATCGCCATTGGCATCACGTCCGAAGTTTGAGTCAGGATTGTTTGGATCGCTCTTGAAGACGGCAATTTCCATTCCGTCGGTAAGGCCGTCCCCGTCGAAATCCTGGAAGGGAAACATTCGGAAAAACCCTTGCGGAGGATGCCCATAGGCTTGGAGAAAATAAATTTGCAAGGAAGTTCCATAACCGGCCGCTGGTGGCCCTGACGATGCCAATACCCACCGATTGGGATTCAACTCGTCAGCAAAATAGATCTCAAACCACTGGTCGGTTGGAGCGTCGGTGACCCATAGTTCGTATTCTGTAAAACCCTCAGGCTTGAACTCAACCTTCACCAAATGCAGCGTGGGAACCCCGCCACCATCCTCCTCCGGTCCGTTTCCCTCTCCCCCACCCATCGGCATCGGGCCATCGCCCCCACCGGACTTGTTCTGCGCTTTGGACTTTTCTTTCAGTTTCTTCGTCTCCGCGAGAAGCAGTGCCGGATCAACTTTGGGAATGAATCCACCTTTGAGCGTGGCCCGTCGTTGCGCGATTTCCAGTGCCGGTGTTTTCTCTGGGGCTGCTCGTAACTGCTCCTCGCTCATCCACGGCGCAAGCTTGCGCTTGATTTCCACCCACTGCTTTTGCGGGTCGTAAGGCTGAGGCGGTTTCGGGTTCTTCGGTCGCTTCACTGCTATGGGTTCGGGCTTGGGCAACGGCCCGAACGCTTCCTCCCATGTCAGCCACTGGCCGTCTTGAAATACCGGCGGATGCGGCGGCAACTCCGGCACGATCCACCCGATGTAGTAGTCGTCGTCCTCCACGAGTGTGTCTTAGCTACTCGTCGTTTGCGCACCGGCTTGGCACAGCATTCCCGAGCCGATGAGAACAGCGGCGCAAACGCTCCAACTGATTGTCTGCGCTTTTTGCTTTCTAATTTTTGCCTGCTTTTTCTTGGTTGCCTTTGCCGCTCCCTCAGAAAAGGAAAGGCGCGAACCCGCGCGCTTGCCTTCGAAGCACAGCCACGTGCCCACCGAGACAAGCACATAG
>JAOACV010000512.1 GCA_026417675.1 Verrucomicrobiia bacterium | reverse complement strand
ACCATCACGCCGCCGTTGGCTTACGGATCGCACAAGAGCAAACTGATCGAGACGTTGGGCAAAGAGCCTCACGCCAAACGCGTGACGTTGAGCGCCGAGGACAAACTGCGGCTCGTGATGTGGATGGACGCCAACGCGCCGTATCACGACCTGTTCATCAACAAACGCGCGTCGCAGCCCGCCTACGACTTGGCTGCCGACCGCGCGTTGCACGCGAACCTCAAGGCCATCCACGAACGCCGTTGCGCCGGTTGTCATCGCCCTGATGAAGTTACGCGACTCGACTGGGTCAACCTCCGCGACGCGAAACAAAGTCTTTTCCTGACTGCGCCGCTGGCCCAGCGCAGCGGCGGCGCGGGCAAGTGCAACGGCACCGTCTATGCGGACGCCCAAGACGCGGATTATCGTGCCGCGGCCGAACTCGTCGGGGCCGCTGTGAAACGCGCATGGAAAAACCCCCGCCGCGACCTCATCTCGTTGACCGCCGAAGCCGCGCCCACTCGGGCGACCTTGAGCCGCTCTTCCGGGCGGGCGGCGCCTGAGGGCCGGCGGTTTGAAACCGTTGTTCCCGGAAAGCCCTCCACGCGGTGGCGCGGAGAAACCGGCCGCCGTGCCGGGGGAGCAGGCTAAAGGCCGAAACCAGCGCGGCGGATGTTTTTTTGACCAGACGGGCGGTTGGGGCTGGCGTGGAAAACGGCGCCGGATAGAATGTGTGGCAACAACTCAACAAAGGAACTGACATGAGCAACGCGGTTGAAAATTCTCTGTCTTCGGTCATCATTACCGTGCTGTGTGTTTGCGCGGCGCACATCCCCGCCTTGGCCCAGAGCAATCCGCTGGAGGGGCTGGAACGGTTGAAAAACTTCGAGAGCCGCCGCGCGTCCTCCTCCGCCGAGGACTGGCGCAACGGCAATGGCGACGCGCGGCCCATCAAGCCGGGCGACACGCTCACGCTCGCCGAACTGGAAGGGCCGGGCGTCATCACGCACATCTGGTTCACCATCGCGCATGAGGCGAAGTTCTACTCGCGGCTGATGACGCTGCGGATGTATTGGGACGGCGAGGAGCATCCGAGCGTCGAGTGCCCCATCGGCGACTTCTTCGGCATCGGCCACGGCGTGGACCAGCCGTTCATGTCGCTGCCGATCCGCGTCACCTCCGACGGCCGGGCGCGAAACTGTTACTGGCCGATGCCGTTCCGCAAATCGGCGCGGATTACCGTCACCAACGACAGCGATAAACCTTGCCGGGCGATCTACTACTACATTGATTGGCAGAAGCACACGTCGTTGCCGAAGGACACGGCTTACTTCCACGCGATGTATCGGCAGGAGCATCCCTGCGTGATGGGGCGCAATTACCTGATTGCCGACATCGTGGGCCGCGGCCATTACGTCGGCACCATCCAGAGCGTGTATCACACTTCGCCGGGCTGGTATGGCGAGGGCGACGATTTCTTTTTCATTGACGGCGAGAAGGAGCCGAGCCTGCGCGGCACGGGCACGGAGGATTATTTCTGCGACGCTTGGGGGTTCCGGCAGCAGGACGGGCCGTTCTACGGCACCCCGCTCTGGGAGGGCTACAACACCGGCCATCGCGGCACGGCGTATCGTTTCCACGTTGCCGACCCGGTGGTGTTCAAGAAATCGCTGCGCGTGGAGATTGAACACAAAGGCTCGCAAACGTTTCCCGACGGCACCCGGAGCGGCTTCATCGAGCGAGACGATCTGATGTCGTCGGTGGCGCTCTGGTATCAGGCCGAGCCGCACAAACCGTGGCCGGCGTTGCCGCATGGGCCAGAGCGGCTGCCGTTCCGCGAGACGACGTTGCTGGTCGGCTGGAAATCACTGGAGCAAGCCAAACGCTCCGAGCATCCGTTGACCACACAACCCATCGCCGGCGCGACCGACGGCAAACAGTTGTGGTTCAAGCCCACTGACGACAAAGGCTGGTTGGAAATCCCGTTCCGCGTCGAGAAGGACATCACCGCCGACCTGACGTTGCGGATGACGCATTCGTGGGACTATGGGACGTATCGCGTGCTGCTCGACGGCAAACCCGTCGGCACCCTTGATCTGCTCGCCCCGAAAGCGACATCCGCCGAAAATTCTTTGGGCCGCCACACGCTGAAGGCGGGCGAGCACCGGCTACGCTTCGAGTGCGCCGGTCGCAATCCCTCCTCGAAGGGATATTTTCTCGGCTTTGATTGCCTGCAGGCCCGCATCCCCGTCTATGCGCGCCCCGAAGGCAAAGACCTGCGCGACCTCCAAGCCAAGCCCTAAAAGTCTTGCGGACCGCGCAGAGGCTAAGGTCGAATCCTGCAGGCTGTCCAAGATGCCTCTCCATTGTTCATGAAGCCGCGCCATCTGTTGTTGATCCTGAGCGCCATATGCGCCCATGCCCTGACGAACGGACTTAACGCCGGTCCGCCGGCGCACAAGCAGTGGAAGCTGGTCTTCAGCGACGAGTTCGACGGCGGCAAACTCGACGAGTCGAAGTGGTCGCGCAGCGCGAGCCACGGTCCGGCGTTTTGCTGGAACGGGGCGAAAGGGTTGTTGTGCGACGACCACGCCGAAGTGGACGGCAAGGGCAACTTCGTCGTCAAGGTCACGCGCGACGCCGACGGCACGTATCGCTATCATCACGGCATCCAGACCAAGGGCAAATTCCAGCGCGTCTACGGCTACTTCGAGACGCGGGCGCGGTTCACGCGCGAGCCGGGTTGGTGGGGCGCGGTCTGGCTCTACGGTGTCGAGGTCGGGCCGAACCCGTTCCTGATGGGGCAGGAGATTGACATCTTCGAGGACTTCATCAAGCCCAAGAAGAAAAACGACTTCGCCCACAACCTGCACTTCGACGCGCAACTGGAGCCGGCGATGGAGAACAATCAGCGCGTTGGCAAGCTCGACGGCGAGGTCCTCTACCGGGTGTCGCGCGGCACCAACGTCGTCGTGGAT
>JAOACV010000511.1 GCA_026417675.1 Verrucomicrobiia bacterium | reverse complement strand
CACTACGCCCGTGACATTACCCGCCGGAAGCTGGCCGAAGCGGCGCTGCGCGAAAACGAACGGCTGCTGCGCGCAATCGTCGATTCCGAACCGGAGTGCGTCAAGCTGCTCAAAGGCCGCATCATCAGCGTTCATCTCAAGGACCGCAACGTGCGCGGGAACGAGAAGGACAAGCGCGACGTGCCGTTCGGCACCGGCGTGCTCAACATTAGGGCCATCCTCGACGAGTTGAAGCGCCAGAAGTTCGCCGGCAATATCTCCATCGAATACGAATACAACTGGGAGAACTCCGTGCCGGAGATCAGGCAATGCGTTGATTTCGTCCGCAGTTGCGGGAAGTAAGAGTTGCCCCATGTCGTCACCCGCTTTGGCCGCCCCGCGCGCGTGCTGGGTCGCGCTGGCCGCGCTCTGGCTCGCCGGTCAGCCCTGCGTTGTCGCCGACTCGGCGGTGCGGGAGACCACGCTGCCCAACGGCCTGAAGGTCATCACCAAGGAAATCCGCGCCGCGCCGGTGGTCAGCGTGTGGACCTACTACCGCGTCGGCTCGCGCAACGAACGCCCCGGTATCACCGGCATCAGCCACCTTATCGAACACATGATGTTCAAAGGCACCCCAACGCTGAGGCGCGGCGAGATTGACCGGCTCACCGCGCTGGCGGGCGGCAGGAACAATGCCTTCACCGACACCGATTACACCGCTTACTACTTTGCGCTGCCCTCCGAAACCGCCGCCCCACACGGTCGCGCCGGATTGGAGACGGTCCTGCGCATCGAGGCCGACCGGATGCGGCACTGCTTGATGGACCCGAAGGAGCTGGCCCAGGAAACTCAGGTGGTGCTCTCGGAGCTAGACGGCAACCAGAACAGCCCGCTCAACCGTCTCGACCAGGCTGTCAAAGCCGCCGCGTTCGCCGTGCATCCGTATCATTGGCCGGTCATCGGCTGGAAATGCGATGTGCAGGCCATCACCCGCAGCGACGTGATCCACTACTATCGGACCTACTACACGCCCAACAACGCCTTCCTGGTCCTTGTGGGCGGTTTCGACACCGCGCGGACACTCGGCCTCGTGCGCGAACTGTTCGGCACCATCCCGCGCGGGGCCGAGCCGCCGAAAGTGACCAGCCAGGAGCCGGCACAGGAGGGCGAACGGCGCGTGATGCTCAAGGGCGAAGGCGGCGCGGTGTATTTTGAGGCGCTCTATCGCATCCCGCAGACGACGCATCCCGACATGTATGCTTTGGGCGTGCTGGACTCTCTGTTGACCGTCGGGCGCAGCTCGCGGCTCTATCGCGCGCTGGTTGCCAGCGGGCTGGCCACCGAGATCGTTTCGAGTTTCAGCCAGCAGAAGGACCCCGGATGGGACACCATTTACGCGACCTGTCCGGTGAACGTGGACCGGCAGAAGTTCGAGCGCGCGCTCGACGCGGCCATCGCCGAGTTGCAGGACCATCTCGTCGGTCCCGCTGAACTCGCCAAGGCCAAGCGGCAGACGATCACCCAGACCGTCTTCGCGATGGACGGCGTCAGCGATCAGGGCATGCTGCTCGGCGTCTATGAAATCGCCGCCAACTGGCCTTACCTGCTGACGATGAACCAGCACACCGAGCGCGTCACCGCCCAGCAGGTCCGCGCCGTCGCGCGCAAATATCTGACGCCCGACAATCGCACGATCGGCTGGTTCGTCCCCACCAAAGTCACCAAAGAAGCCCCCGCTCCCCGCGGCAAACCTCGCCCCATCAGCCGCCGCATCGGCGCCTGCGCGCGCTCGGCCGCCCCGCTCAACCCCGGTGCGCTCTCAGCGATCGCCTCGCTGGCGCCACGCGCCAAACGCGTCGTCCTGCCCAACGGCATGGTGCTGTTGCTCCAAGAAAACCATGCCAACCCAACCGTCTCCTTGGCGGCCTGCGTGGACGCCGGCAGCGTGTTTGACCCGCCGAACCGCCCCGGCCTCGCGCACTTGACCGCGGAAATGCTCGACCGCGGCTCCGCGACGCGCAGCGCGGCGAAGTTTCACGACGCACTCGACACCCTTGGCGCCGAACTGGGTTTCGGTTGCGCCGCCGGCTCGGTAACTGTCGCGGGCAAATCGCTCAGCCAGGACCTGCCGAAGCTGCTGGAACTGCTCCGCGACGCCCTCTGCCAGCCGGCGTTTCCGCCGGCGGAACTATCGCGCCTGCGCGCCGAACAACTGACCGCGCTTCAGGAAGAAGAGGACAATCCCTACATGGCGGCCATGCTCGATCTGCGGCAGATGTTGTATCCCGCGGGACACCCGGAGCGGCACCACACGCGCGGCACGCGCGCCAGCCTCAAGGCCATAACCCGCTCCGACCTCTTCGCGTTCTACCGCCGCCACTACCGTCCCGACACGACCATCCTCGCCCTCGTTGGCGACTTCGAAACCGGCAAGGCTGCGGCGCTGCTTGAATCGCTGTTCGGTTCCTGGCAAACCGCCGGGCCGCGTCCCGCGCTGCGACTGCCGCCCATCCCGGAGCCGGCCTCCGCGCTCATCGCTCAGCCGCACCGCATTCCGATCAGCGACAAGGCCGAGGCAATCGTCGTCATGGGCGCGCGCGGCGTGGACATCCACGCGCCGGACTACTTTGCCGCGCTGACCGCCAACCACATCCTCGGCGGCGGCGAACTGCTCAACAGCCGGCTGCTGACCTCGCTGCGCGAGAAACAGGGCCTAACTTACAGCGTCAACACCGAGTTCCGAGCCAGTCGCGGCGAGCGGCCATGGATCCTTGCCATGCAGAACAATCCCAAAAACGTCGAAGCCGCCATCGCCGGCGTGCGCGCCGAACTCGCCCGGCTGCGCTCCGAGCCGCCCACGGAGGACGAACTTCAACAGGCCCGTGCCACGCTCATCGGCGGCATGCTGCTCGATATGGAAACTAGCGGCGGTGTCGCCGGCACGCTGTGTGATTTGGAACTGCACGGCCTCGGCCAGGATTGGGT
>JAOACV010000510.1 GCA_026417675.1 Verrucomicrobiia bacterium | reverse complement strand
CCGCCGATGAACTGGCCCACGCCACCCGCGAGCAGTTGCGTCACGGCACGACGCAATTCCTCGTCACCATCGTCAGCGAGTCGCATGACCGCATGATCGCCTGTTTCCGCGCCGTGTCGCGCGCGCTGGAGCAGCAGCCCAAGCTGGCGCATGCGGTCGCGGGATTTCACCTCGAAGGTCCGTATATCTCCGCCGAGGATGGCCCCCGCGGCGGCCACTACGCCGACGCGCTGCGGCCGCCGTCGTGGGAAGAGTTCCAGCAATTTCAGGAAGCCGCGGGCGGGCGCATCAAAATTGTGACCGTCGCCCCCGAACTGCCGCACATGACGCGCTTCATCGAGCAAGCCGCCGGCGCGGGCGTCGTCGTCGGCATTGGTCATACCGCCGCCAGCCCGCAGCACATCGCCGACGCGGTCGCCGCCGGCGCGACGTTTTCCACGCATCTGGGCAACGGCAGCCACGCCGTTTTGCCGCGCCACGCCAACTACATCCAGGTCCAGCTCGCCGAGGACCGGTTGATGGCGGCGTTCATCGCCGACGGTCATCACCTGCCGCCTTACGCGCTGAAGAACTTCATTCGCGCCAAAGGCGTTGAGCGTTCCATCCTCGTCACCGACGCCGTGCCGCCCGCCGCGATGCCGCCGGGCGTCTATCGCTACGGGCGCGTGGAAGTGGAGGCCAAGCCCGACGGCCTCATCTGCCTGCCGGGGACGCCCTACCTGTTCGGCGCGGCCACGACCTTGGAGAAATGCGTCGGCAACGTCATCGCTTGGGCCGGCGTCTCGGTCGCCGACGCGGTGAAGATGGTCACCGAGAATCCCACGCGCCTGCTTGGCCGCCGGCTGCGCGTGCTGGAGAAAGGCGCCTCGGCCAACCTTATCCTCTTCGGCTGGGAGAACGGCCACATCCGTGTCAACGACGCCGTCGTGCGCGGCAAAGTCATTTTCAGGGACGGCAAGACTTGCGTCCTTCCACCGGTTCACCGCCCATAATGGAAAAGCATCTGCAACCCATCGTCGCGCTGCTCGGCAGCGATCAACCCCACCGCCGCCTCGCCGCCGCGGTTGGGCTTGGCGAACTGGCCCCGCATGACGCTGAGGCCGCCCGCGCCCTCGGCGCCGCGCTCGGCCACGCCGACGAGACGCTCACCCGCGAACTGGCCGTCGCGCTCGGCCGCACCCGCCACAAGGCGGCGTTCCCCTACCTGTTGCCGCTGCTGCTGCACGCGCCGCCCGCCGTGCGCGACGCCGCCGGCCGCGCGCTGGCACAACTGAAGATGGACGTGACCAGCGAGCTGCAAAAGACGTGGGAGAAGGCCAGCGGGCACGAGAAGCGCGCGCTGGTGGACGCGTTCGCGCGCCTCCACAGCGTCGAGGCCACCAAGTTTCTCCTCGGCGGGCTGTTCGATCCCGACTTCGAGATGGTCAAGGAAATCTGCGCCGCCATCCGCCGCCATCTCAACGAGGCGACCGAAGAAGAGCGCAAGGCGCTGTTCAAGCAGGTCGAGGGATTCCTGAAATCGCCGAGGGTCAGGAAGGACATGCGCGCCACGACCTCGTGTCTGATTCTGCTGGGCAGCCCCGGCAACGTCGCCGCGCGCCCCGTGCTCACCGACTACGTCGGGCCGAAACACGTGCCGTTCGTCCGTCGCAACGCCCTCCAGGCGCTTGCCAACCTCGGCAAGAACGGGCCGGGCCTCGACGCGATGATCAAGAAGGTCTTGCCGCTGCTGCGCGAGAACGATCAAGAGAACATTGTCAGCCCGGCGATCAACCTGCTCTCGCCCGTGGAGTTTCCCGCGAGCGCCATCAAGGAGCTGCAGAAGCTTGCCAAAAGCGCCAACGCCTCCGTGCGCCGCTTCGCCGTGCGCAAGCTCGGTTTCCAGAAAGGCAGGAAGATCGTCGCCCAGATGCTCGACTGGCTCAACGACGCCGACCAGGAAGTGCGCGACATCGCCGCCAAGGCGCTCTGCCACATCGAGGACGCCGCGCAGCCGTTGCTCCAAAAACTCGGCAAGATCACCAAGCCCGACGACGCCTGGACGCTGGTCAAGCTGATCAAACCCCACGCCGAGCGCCTGGCCAGGGACGCGAAGAAGAAGCTCGCCGCGCGTTGCATCGAGTTGCTGGAGAAGGACGATCCGCGCGCCGAGGCCTACATCTGGCTTCTGCGCAACATGGACGCCGCCGGTTTCAACGCCCAACTCGCCGAGGCGGGCGCGGATTTCCGCAAGCGCAAGCGATTCGCCGCCGCGGTCCATTGTCTGCGGCTGTTGGCCAACACCGAGCTGTTCACGCCGCAGGTGCGCTATGAGCTAAGCTCGGCCGGCCTAAAGGAATCCGCGAAGGACCTTTCGCCTGCGCGCCGCAATGAAGACCCCTGCCTGCGCGGTTTCAGCGTGCTGTTGCGCGACCCGGCGTTCAATCTTTTCGAGCACATCGCCAAGGACAAGAAGCTGTTCGAGGCCGAGGACCTGTATTACCTCGGCTTCCACTTTGCCGAAAGCCCGCTCGGCCACGAGCGGAAGTTCGCCGAGCAGGTCTTTGAACTGTTGAAGAACACTTGGCCCCGGAGCGAGCAGGCCAAGGCGGCCAAGAACAAGTTGAAGAGCGAGAGTGTGAGTTGAACGGACTTGGAAGTCCGCTCTACGATGGCAGATGATCGCGGCCCGCCGTAGAACGAACTTCCAAGTCCGTTCCCGTC
Organism: Verrucomicrobiia bacterium; assembly: GCA_026417675.1. Classification (GTDB taxonomy): domain Bacteria; phylum Verrucomicrobiota; class Verrucomicrobiia; order CAIQCK01; family CAIQCK01; genus JAOACV01. The sequence goes on along the minus strand of JAOACV010000510.1, from coordinate 261 downwards.
ACAGATCACCGACACCATGCCACAAAGAAAAACAAAATCACCCAAGCACGTTGCTCCGCGCGCGGCGAAAGCCATTCTCCGGCAAATCGCCGCCCGCGCGCGGTCGCCGCAGTTCCGGCGGCATCTGAAAGACCTGCTGGTCGAGCTTTGCCGCGTGGACACAACGCCCCATAGTGACGTCTCCGTCATGCGCGCCGCCGAAGACAAGGTGTTTGGCATTTTGGAGCGCGAACTGGCCAAGGTGAACTTCGCCGGCGCGCG
>JAOACV010000050.1 GCA_026417675.1 Verrucomicrobiia bacterium | reverse complement strand
ATCGCCCTCTACGTCGTCTTCGTGGTCGGCATCGGCTTCGCGCTCAAACGCTACATGAAAAGCTCGGCCGACTTCCTGATGTCGGGTCGCTCGATCCCGGCTTGGGTGACGGGACTTGCGTTCATCTCGGCCAACCTCGGCGCGCTGGAGGTCATTGGCATGGCCGCCAACGGCGCTAAATACGGCATGATGTCCTGCCACTTCTACTGGATCGGCGCGATTCCGGCGATGGTGTTCCTCGCCGTGTTCATGATGCCGTTCTACTACGGCAGCAAGGCGCGCTCGGTGCCGGAGTATCTGAAGCTGCGCTTCGACGAGCGCACGCGCGCGCTGAACTCGATTTCGTTCGCGGTCATGACGATGCTCACGTCGGGCATCTCGATGTATGTGCTGGCCGACCTGCTGCAGAAGCTGCTCGGTTACGACTTCAATCTTTGTCTCTGGATCTGCTCGGTCATCGTGCTGATTTACGTCTTCAAGGGCGGCCTTACCTCTGCGATCTACACGGAGGTGCTGCAGTTTTTCATGATCGTGCTCGGCTTTGCTCCGGTCGTTTACCTGGGTCTGAAAGACGCGGGCGGTTGGCAACGGGTAAGCGAAACCCTCTCCCAGGTCGCGCAGGCGCCACAAGTGCTGAATCTGGCCGATAAGAGCTTCGCGCCCAACGCGTGGACCAGCGCGTGGTCCTCGATGGGCAGCGCGGCCAACAACCCGATGGGGCTGGACTGGTTCGGCTTGTCGTTCGGCCTGGGGTTCGTGCTCGCTTTCGGCTACTGGTGCACCAACTTCCTCGTCGTCCAGCGCGCGATGGCGGCGCGCAACATGTCCGCCGCGCGCAACACGCCCATCATTGCCGCGGTGCCGAAGATGTTCTTCCCGATTCTGGTCATCCTTCCCGGCATGATCGCCGTCGCTCTGGCGTTCACGGGCAAGGACGGCTACCGGCTGCCGCCGCGGCCCATTGACAGCGCAGCCTACGCGAAGGCGATTCCGGCGCTGCAACAAGCGGTGGCGCAGCAGCTCGACGCCGAGACCGCCGGCCAGCGGATCGGCGAGGCGGTCGGATTGAAAGTCAGCGCGCGAAAGATCGAGGCGCTGATGAAGGATGCAGCGGCCGGCTCGCTGGCGGAAAAAGAGATCAAAGAGCGGTTGCAGGACGCCGTGGCGGAGAACGACTACAACAACGTCATGCTTTCCATCCTGCGCAAGTATTGCCCGACGGGATTGCTGGGCCTGGCGCTCACGGCGTTGCTGGCGTCGTTCATGAGCGGCATGGCCGGCAACGTCACCGCGTTCAACACCATCTGGACCTACGATCTCTACCAAGCCTACATCGCGCCCGGCAAATCCGACGCGCACTACCTCTGGATGGGCCGCGCCACGACGGTGGCCGGCGTGCTGGCCAGCATCGCGTGCGCTTACATCGCCCGCCAATACGGCAACATCATGGACATGGTGCAGCTTGTCTTCGGCTTCGTAAACGCGCCGCTGTTCGCCACGTTCCTGCACGGCATGTTCTGGGCGCGCGCGACAGGCCATGGCGCGTTCTACGGCCTGCTGGGCGGCACGCTGACCTCGGCGTTGTTCCACGGCCTGACCATCTCGCAGAACAACACGCCGAGTTTCATCAAGGGCGCGTGGCTGGCGAAAGTCCATGTGTTCCAGAGCGAGATGGCGCAGAACTTCTGGCTGGCGTGTTTCGCGTTCAGCGCCTGCTTCATCCTGACGCTGGTGATCTCGCTGGCCACCAAGCGCACCAAGAGCGACGCGGAGTTGCGCGGCTTGGTCTATTCGCTGACGCCGCGGCAGAAGGACGAGGATCAGGCATGGTATGCGCGCCCGGCCGTGGCCGGCAGCGTCCTGCTGGCCGTTTGTGCCATCATCAATTACATCTTCTGGTAACCTCCCATGAACCTCGACATACGATTCCCCATCGGCGTCATGTTCTCCCTGCTCGGGGCTATCCTCGCCGTCTTCGGGCTGATATCCAACTCCGACGAAACGATCTACAAAGCCTCGCTCGGCATCAACATCAACCTTTGGTGGGGCCTGGTGCTGTTGCTCTTCGGCCTGTTGATGCTCTGGATGGCCCGGCGCGCAAACCGGCTGCCGTGACGCGGTCTCGCATGGCCCGTGCTCCATTGTCAGCACGGCGGCGGGCGGGTAAGCTGGGGCCAACTTGTTTGGTCCAATAAATCCCATGAAATCAAAACTGTTTCTCCTTCCGTTCGCATGTTGGGCCGCCACAGTGTCTCACGCCGCGCCGCTGGTTCTGGAAAATAGCGCGCTTCGCGTCGAAATCGCACCCGAAAGCGGACGCATCGGCGTCGTGGACAAGGTCAGCGGGCAGATTTGGCAACAACCTGTCCCGGACAAACCCGTTGCCGCGCCGGTCTATCGCGTCCTGTCCTCAAAGCCGGGCGGGCTTGAACTCGCGCGCGATTTCGCCGCCGGCAAGGACAAACCCATGACGCTGCGGCTGCGCTTCACGTTGCCCGGCGCGAACGCAGCCGACCTGCGCGTCGAGGCGACCGCAGACGATCTGAAAGCGCCTTGCGGTAACCCGCGATTCTTGGAGCCGTTTGTGCTCGACGCGCCGCGCGGCGTGCTCGCGGTGGCCGACTATTGCAACGGCCATCTTTATCCGCTGGACACTCAGCCGTTCCCGCGCGGCAGTTTCGCCGGCGACCGGCTTGACATGCCTTGGGTCGCCCTCTGCGATCTCGATTCTGGCCGCGGCTACATGCTGCTGCTGGAAACCAGCGACGACTGCGACGTGAGAATGGAGAAGGTAACGGCTAAAGACGGCCGGGCGCTGGTCGCGCCGCAGGTGACGTGGCGAGCGCAGAAAGGCGCGTTCGGATATCCGCGCAGCGTGCTGTATCACTTCGAGCCGAAAGGCGGCTACGTGGCGCTGTGCAAGTTCTACCGTCAATACGCCAAGACACGCGGGCTGATCGTGCCGTTCACGGAGAAGCTGAAGAAAAACCCGAACCTTACGCGGCTTTTCGGCGCGCCGGATGTGTGGGGCAACGCGTCGCTGGCGTTCGCGCGCGAGGCGAAGGCCGCCGGCGTGGACAAGATGCTCATCCACGGCCGGCCCGCCAAGCCCGCCGACATGCGCGCAATCAACGACCTCGGCTACCTCACCAGCGAATACGACAACTACACCGACATCCTGGAGGCCAAGGATGGCAAGATTGACTCCAACCACGCACCGCTGCCCGACCACGCCGTGCTCAAGAGCGACCAGCAGCGCATGACCGCGTGGCTGACGTGGGACAAGAAAACGCAATACATGAAACGCTGCCCGACGCTTTGGGTGGACGCAGCCAAAGCAACCGCCGAGCGCGTGCTGAAGGAATGGCCGTTTGTCGGACGGTTCATTGACGTGACGACAGCCGAGGGCCTCTACGAATGCTACGATCCGAAGCATCCGATGACCCGCACGCAGAAACGCGAATGCGGCCCCGCGTTGCTTCGCGTTTTCCGCGACCACAAGCTGGTCATGGGTGGCGAGCACGGCATCTGGTGGTGCGTGCCGGTGGTGGATTACATCGAGGGCATGATGAGTGGTGGCTACGCGTCGTGGCCGGCCGGGCACTTGATTCACCCCAAGAGCAAGGATGAGGAGTTCGAGGGCGCGTGGGGCAAGCTCAAGACCAAATGGGAATCCTACGCGAAGTGGGGCATCGGCCACGAATGGCGCGCGCCGCTCTGGGAGCTGGTCTTTCACGATTGCATCGTCACGACGTGGTATTGGGGCGACGCGAGCGACTGGCTGCTCGACGCCGCGCCGGAAATCACGCCGAAGAAGGACGCCTACAACGTCCTCTACGGCACCATCCCGCTGCTTTGGGCCGACGCCGGCGGCTCGTGGGTCCGGGACCGCGCGTTGTTTCTGCGCACGTATCGCAACACCTGCAAGTTGCACGAGATTCTCGCCACGCAGGAGATGGTGTCGCATGAATTCCTGACCGCCGACCACGCCGTGCAGGCCACCAAGTTCAGCGACGGCACCGAATGCGTTGTCAACTTCGGCCCCAAACCTGCGGTGGCCACCATCGGCGACAAGGACTACCTGCTGCCGCAGAACGGCTGGGCCGTGAAAGGGCCGCGCATTGAGCAATCGCTCGTGCAGGAAGGCGAGGCGACCGTCACGCGCATCCGCACGCCCGGCTACGCTTTCTCCGACCGCAGCGGCGTGCCCGTGACGTTGCGCACGGAAGGCGACGGACGCATTCGCATCACGACCGACAAGGCCACCGACCGCGTCAACGTGCCGCCCGTGATCGTCACGCCCGACTGGAAGCCCGACGGCGCGCTGCTCTACCGCCTCGACGACCAAGGTCGTCTGACCGACACGCTCGCATTCCAGTCCGGAGCCGAAGGGGCAATTGAGTTCGGCCCGGCCAAGGCTGGAGAGTCGTTTATGCTTATCTGGGGCAAATCCGCACGCCAGCCCGACCTGCGCGTGGCTGCAGTGAAGTTGACGGCGTCATCGGTTCGCCAAGGCGACCCACTGCGCGCGACCGCCACCATCACCAATGCCGGCGCCATGCCCGCGCCGCGCGCCGCAGTGGAGTTCGCGCTGGACGGCGTCGTCCTGCGCCGGACGACCGTTGATCTCAAGGGACGCGCCGAGACCAGCGTGATCGCGGAAATGGACACCGCGGCGCTGGATGGCGAGCACCGGCTGACGGTGACAGTGAACCGCGAGGGGCGTATCGCGGAGATTTCCAAACAGAACAACCAGGTCGAGCAAACCCTTTTCGTAGCGCCCGACTGGTCGCGATGGCCCAACCGCAAGCTGCTCCGCGTCGGTGCCGGCGGCGTGGCGCGCGAGGATGAGGTGGTTGTAACGCAGCTCAAACTGCCCGACGACGCGGACCCAACCTCCGTGCGCGTTGCCGAAACTGATGTCAGCGGCCAGCCGACGGAGTTGCTGCCTTCGCAGTTGGAGGGCGGCGAACTAGCGTTCATTCTGCGCGGTAAACTCGCGGCAAACGAAAGCCGCCGCGTTGTTGTGGCGTGGCGCGAAGGAAAGCCGGCCAGCCCGTCTTCCCGCTGCGAACGCAAGGCGGGCGGGACGCCCGCAGTTCCAACAGGTTTCTGGCGTGCTGATGCGGAGGCCATCGTCGCTCCGGGCTACGAAGCGCGATTTGAAAACGGAACGATTGCATTTCTCGCGCCACGCAAAAACGGCGTCACGGGCCGGTGTTTCATCAAGAGCCTGATGCTTTCGTCGAAGGAGACCGGCTGGAGCGAAGAGCCGGGAACCGTTGAGAAGTTCGAGGTTGAGTATGCCGGCCCGGTCCGCACGATCATTCGTGTGCGCAAGGCTTTGAAGGCGGGCGTCGTTTATGACAAGCGCTACACGTTCTATCCGTCGCGGTTCGACCTCGACATCACCGTCAACAAGCCCGCAGGCGGTCTCTACTCGCGCGCTTACTACGCGGCGGCCGGCACCTACGCAGACGACAAGGGACTAAAGGCCACGGTGGACGGCAAGGGCGACGGCGAGAACATCTACGGCCAAAACAAAAGGCCGAAGTGGTATGCGGTCTATGCGTCCGACTGGGCGCACTCGTGCGTCGCGCTCAGCCCCTCCGATCACATCGCCTATTGGGACGCCGGCAGCCATTGGGGAGGCATCGGTCTGACGAGCGTCAACACCAGCGGCATCCGCATGAGCTACGTCATCCACCCGGGCGCAGCCGACGCAAAGTTTGCGGAAGAGGATTACCGCCGGCTGACTGCGCCCGTGACGGTGACCTGGGAGTGAAGCGACGCGAATCGTTGTTGCCTTGCGTTGCGCGCTGCATATCCTCAGCGCATGAACGCTCGATTTAGCCTGTCCGCGTTGTTCGTGTTATGGCAGTTCCTGACCTCCACCCTTTCGCCCGCGCAAGAAACCGTCCTCCGCGCCGGCGTCGCGAAGGTGGACATCACGCCGGCGCAGCCGTGCATATTGTCCGGCTATGCGAGCCGCACCAACCTCTCCACCGGCGTCCACGACCCGCTCTCGGCGCGCGCCATCGCCTTCGAGCAGGGCGGCAAACGGCTGGTGCTGGTCTCCGCCGACATCATCGGCTTCTACGCCGGCACGGCCGACCACATGCGCCGCGCCATCTGCGAAGCGTGCAAGCTGGAGCCGTCGGAACTGATGCTGGCGGGGACTCACACGCACGCCGCGCCGACGCTGACCCTCGACCCGGCCAAGGTCCATCCCAACAACTTCGCCTACACCCAGGCGCTGTGCGGCAAGCTGGTGAAGGTCGTTCAGGAGGCCTTGGCCCGCCTGCGTCCCGTCACCATCGGCGTGGGTGTCGGCGCGTCGCCCGTCGGCGTTAATCGTCGGCAAGCCGTTACCGACAGCGCCGGCCGCACGCAAATACGGCTGGGCCGCAATCCTGACGGCAGCACTGACCACGAGGTGCAGGTGTTGCAAATCCGCGAGCGCGACGGCGACCGGTTGGCGGCGGTGATGTTTGCCTACGCCACCCACAGCACGTCGCTCGGCGGCAAAAACCTCGTTGTCAGCGGCGATGTGCACGGGTTGGCGGAGCAGTTCGTCGAGAAACATCTCGGCAACGGCGTCATCGCGCCCGCTTTTGCCGGCGCGTCGGGTGATATTGACCCGTGGTTCCGCGTCCTGCCGGAGTTCAAGACCGCCAACGGCTGGATTCCCGAACCGGTGTTGCTCGGCACGATGCTCGGCGAGGAGGTCGTCACCACCGCCGCCGCCATTCGCCAGTCGGCCACCAACGGACCGATCCATTCGATCATCAAGACCGTCGAGCTTCCCACCAAGCCCGACTACAAACCGACCGATTACAACCGCACTGTGATGACGCTCACAGCCGCGCGCGTTGGCGACGTGGCTTTCGTTGGCTTGAGCGGCGAAATTTTTCACCAGATCGGCCGCTCCATCAAAACCGCCTCGCCGTTTCCGCACACGTTCATCATGACGCACTGCAATGGCGGTTCCGGTTCCCTCGTCGTCAAGGAGGCCTACGCCGAAGGCGGCTACGAAGTGAAAACCACGCCCTTCGCTCCCGAAGCGGCCGAGATTGTTGTGAAGGAAGTTGCCGGCTTGCTCAAACAATTGAAGGAGAAGTGACTCAATGAACTCCCGCTGCAACGTCACCCGTCGCGAAGCGTTGAAACTGTCCGCGGTCACTGCCGTCGGCGCGGCGTTGCCTGCGAGCGGCGTGGTTGCCGCGTCTGCCGCCAGCCTGAAACGCGCCGCAAACGGGCGCTACAACAGCGAGTATAGCGGCGAGCGGCTCAACCGCGTGGCGTTCCCGATGGGCGGGATGGGGGCGGGGATGATCTGTCTTGAAGGGACCGGAGCGCTGTCGCATTTTTCGCTGCGGCATCGGCCGGAGGTGTTCAACGAGCCTTGCACGTTCGCGGCGATTTGCGTGAAGGGAAAGAAAAACGTCGCGCGCGTCCTCGAAGGGCCGGTGCCGGGATGGAAATTGTTCGGCCAGCCGGGCACGGGCAACGGCGCGAATGGCGCGTCGTTCGGGCTGCCCCGGTTTCGCGAGGCGAGCTTTCGCGCGCGGTTTCCGTTTGGCGTCGTGACGTTGCGCGACAAGGACGTGCCGCTGGCGGTGGAGATCACGGGCTGGAGTCCGTTCGAGCCGAACGACGCCGACAACGCCAGCCTGCCCGGCGCGGCGCTGGAATATCGCTTCACGAACAAGTTGTCGGCACCGGTCGAGGCGGTGTTCTCGTGGAACGCGCGCAATTTCATGGCCGTCGGCAACAACCCGCGCTGGGTGCTCGCGATAGGTGGATCGCGTCCTCCGGACGCGATGCGGGGGTTCGTGCTCAAGGGCGGGCCGGGCCAGGACAAGCCGCACGAGGAAGGCGCGTTCTCGGCGACGGTGAGCGAGCCGGGCGCGAAGGTGAACTGCGCGTGGTTCCGCGGCGGATGGTTCGACCCGCTGACGATGGCTTGGCGCGACATCGCGGGGGGCGCGTGCGTCGAACGGCCGCCGGTGAGCGAGGGCGGCGCGTCGCCGGGCGCGTCGCTGTTCGTGCCGTTCAAGCTGGGGCCGCGCGAGTCGAAGACAATCGTGCTGCGCTTTGCGTGGTATGTCGGCCAGTCGGCGCTGCGGACGGGCAAGGAGCCGCCGGGCGCGCCGGCGGTGCCGGGCAACTATCAAGCGTGGTATGCGGGCAGGTTCGCCGACATCAGCGCGGTCACGAACTACTGGCGCGAGCACTACGACGAGTTGCGCGCGAAGACGAAACGGTTCAGCGATTGTTTCTATGACTCCACGCTGCCGGCGGAGGTCATCGAGGCGGTCGCGGCAAACCTGACAATCCTGAAATCGCCGACGGTGCTGCGGCAGAGCGACGGGCGGTTGTGGGCGTGGGAAGGTTGCAACGACAACGCGGGCTGTTGCGCCGGGACTTGCACGCATGTCTGGAACTACGCGCAGGCGTTGCCGCATCTGTTTCCCGCGCTGGAGCGCACGCTGCGCGAGACGGAGTTCGGGCCGTCGCAGGACGAGCGCGGTCACCAGACGTTCCGCAGCGCGTTGCCGATCCGGTCGGTGTCGCACGATTTCCACGCGGCGGCGGACGGCCAGCTCGGCGGCATCATGAAGGTCCATCGCGACTGGCGCATCAGCGGCGACACGGAATGGCTGCGGCGGCTCTGGCCGAAGGTGCGGCGGAGCCTCGACTATTGCATCGAGACGTGGGACCCCGCCCGCAAAGGCTGGCTGGAGGAACCGCACCACAACACCTACGACATCGAGTTCTGGGGGCCGGACGGCATGTGCACGAGCTTCTATCTCGGCGCGTTGCGGGCGGCGGTGTTGATGGGGCAGGCGCTCGGCGACGACGTGTCCGCCTACGCCGCGCTGCTGGAGAAGGGTGTGCGGCGCATGGAACAGGAGTTGTTCGACGGCGAGTATTTCATCCAGAAGATCGAGTGGAAGAACCTGCGCGCCAAAAGCCCGATCGAGATCAAGAGCATGGTCGGCAACTACTCGCCCGAGGCCATCGCATTGATGGAAAAGGAAGGCCCGAAATACCAATACGGCAAAGGGTGTCTCTCCGATGGCGTGCTCGGCGCGTGGCTGGCGCTGGTCTGCGGCGTCGGCGAGTTTCTCGACGCGAAGAAAGTTACCAGCCACCTTCGCGCCGTCCATCGCTACAACCTCAAGCGCGACCTCACCGACCACGCCAACCCGCAGCGGCCCAGTTACGCCGCAGGGGCCGAGGGCGGCCTGTTGCACTGCACCTGGCCGAAGGGCGGCGAACTGGCGCTGCCGTTCGTGTATTCCAACGAAGTCTGGACCGGCATCGAATACC
>JAOACV010000509.1 GCA_026417675.1 Verrucomicrobiia bacterium | reverse complement strand
GGAATGCGATGTCGCTCGGAGCGGAGACGCTGCAAGCAGCGTGTTCTTCTCGAACCAACACCGAGCGTTGTTCCGGAATCATCGTGAGGAGGAGACGGATGATCTCGGCGAGCAGTTGCATGCGGTGGTTGGCCACCTCAAAACCCAATACGTGCCGGCCCTTGAAATACCAATCGCGTGCTTCGCGGGCGGAAGCCGTGGCGTATTCGTAGAAGCGCACCCGGTCTTTGCCGGAGCTTCGCGAGTAGCCCTCGCTCACGTTTGCGCTGATGGAGCCAACGGCCCGGTAGTGTTGGTCTGACAGGCTGAGCGTCCGTTGGTCGCCCGCGAGTTTGGTGGCGTCACGCCACACGACATCGCTCAAGAACAATGCCACCCGATACGCGTTCACTTTCCAAAGCAAGTCGCCGGTAATCGTTTGCGGCACGGTTTTACCCCACGCGTCGAAATTCACAATGAAAAGTTCCTTCCGTTCTCCTTACGCATTACGAATTACCTTTGAAAAATCGGCACGTAGTCATACGGCAGTTGCAACACGATGCAGGCGATGGCGGTGCCATAGACGGGACCGACGCCGTCGCCGCTCCAGGAGCCTTCGGCGGTTTGCGTGGCGACGAGCCGGTCGCGCAGCTCGGTGAAATACTTCTCCCAGCGGCGGTCGTGGACCTGATACATCGCTTGGGCCATATAGAGGTGGGCGTAGAACCAGTGGCCATACACCTCGCGGCTGTTGGGCGTGACGGTGCGGGTGACGTAGTCGAGGCATTTCTTGGTCATCGGGCTGTCGTAACGGCCGCTGGCGTAAAGCGTGGCGACAGCGGCGGCGCTGATGGGTGGTCGGCTGCCGCCGCGTTGGGCCAGCGAGTAGCTGATGCCGCCGTCGGGGTTCTGGCAGAGTTCGAGGTATTTGACGGCGCGCTCGATGGTCGAGCGGGGAACCTTGATGCCGGCGTTGCGGCAAGCGCGGAGGCCCTGGATCTGGGTGACGGTGACGGAGCCTTCATCGCCACTCCCGTCGGGCGTGTAGATCCAGCCGCCAGCGGGACTCTGGGCGCGGGCTGTGAGTTCAACGGCGCGATGGAGCACGGCACGGAGGCGTTCCTCGGTCTTCACGTCGCCGGTTTCGCCGAGGCATTCGGCGAGGAACAGCATGGCGAAGCCGTGGCCGTGCATGGAGCGGCCTTCCATCTGGCTGGAAATGAGGCCGGTGGCGCCCGCCTCGGCGGTCGCAAGAAGGAAATTGACGGCCCGTTTGAGTTGCGGAGCGAACTTCCCCTCGCGCGGCGTGCTGCCGTTGGCGAGCAGTGCGAGGCCGGCCAGCGAGGTCATGGCAGTGGGGTAGCTGCCCATGTTGCCGGCGTTGAACCACGAGCCGCTCGGATTCTGCGTCTCCGCGAGGTATTGCAGGCCGCGGTTGATGGCGCGCTGGGTGTCGGGGGTGATGAGTTCGGGCAAAACCGGCGAGGGCTGGGCTGCAACTGGAAGAGAAAGGGAGCGCCACGACGCCAAGAGCGCCAAAATGAAAACAGTCATGGTCTTGCCGCGGTTCACAACGCTGCAAGTTAGACTCGCCAAAACCGCCGCCGTTGCAAGGTTTTTCAGACCCAGACCCGAAGTCGGGCTGAGGGGAATGGCTGCCTCACGCTTGGGCTCGGTCTTCGGTTCAGCCCGCGTAGTGCCAGCCCAGGTCGGCGCAGGTGACAACTTCGCCGCGCTCGTGGACGCCTGCGTGGACGACCTCGCCGATGACCAGCGCGTGGTCGCCAGGTTCGTGGATGTCGCGAACCTTGCATTCGAGATAAGCGAACGCCTTTCGCAGGATGGGCGCGCCGGTGTCTTCTTCGACATGGCCGACCTTGCCGATCTTGTCGCCCACGCGGTCGGCCGGCTTGACCATCTGCCGCAGCAGGCGGCTGTTCTGGCGGTCAATAAGGTTCAGGGAAAACACCCGGCCTTTCTTGAGCATTTGGTAGCTGCCGGAGTCCTTCCGGATGGCGACCGCGAGCAGGGGCGGGTTGAACGAACATTGCGTGACCCAGCTCGCCACGAAGGCGTTCATCTCCTCGTTCTGTCCGCGCACGCCGATCACGTAGAGTCCGTAGGACAGTTGGCGTAACACCTCGTGCATCGTCCGATCAGTGCGTCCTTTCATGGTGACCTCCGTCATTTCCGGCACAACCTAACGCAAATCGCGCCCGGTGCAATCGTGTTTGCGCGAGCCGCACCGGTTGGCGAAGAAGCCCGACGCCCCCCACAGAGTTTTTCGCTGATCAGCCCGACAATCCCGGCACTTCCCAACCCTTGCGATATGCGCGGCGAACGAACCGGTTGGCGTCGGCGCAGTTGGTGAACTGCAGCTTGGCGGCGTTCCAATGCAATGTCGTCTGGGGAAACCGCACGGCGACGCTGCCGAGCAACACGGCCTCCGTCAGCGGGCCGGAGTAGTCGAAGCCGGCGGATGTCTTGCCTTTGCCGATGCAGGCCTCCGCGAACTGTTCCCAATGGCTGATCACGGGTAGTTTCGGAGGCTGGAAGTCCTTGAACTGTTCGGCCGGGCACAGCGATGGACGCGCGATATGCGGCAGTAACATCACGCCCTCCGTGCCGATGAAGATCGAGCCTTGGTCGGGCAGCCCGCCTTTCTTTTTCTTCGCGCCACGCTTGGCCTCGGCCGGCGACGGTTCAACAGGCTTGATGGCGTCGGCCACCAACGCCTGCACATCCTTCGGCGGACGCTCGTCGCCGTCATACCACGTGACCTTCACTGTGTTGCCCTCAGTGAACTTCGTGCCAGGGAAGACGTATTCGATCCGGGCGTTGACGCCCCAGTTCCATGGGGTCGGCGGCGGACCTTCGGAACGGACCGTCAGCGGCGCGGTCAGCGCGAGCGCGCAAAAGACCGGATCGTAGATGTGGCAGCCCATGTCGCCGAATGTGCCCGTGCCGAAATCCAGCCGCTTGCGCCA
>JAOACV010000508.1 GCA_026417675.1 Verrucomicrobiia bacterium | reverse complement strand
GGCCGAGATAGAAATCGAGAAAGTCCACCACCGAACCGCGCAAGACCCGGTCCACCAGATTGCCCAGGATGCCGCCGACAATGAGGCCGACGGCCAGTTTCTGCGAGAACCGCGTCGCGGCCAGGGAGCGGCGGAATACCCAGAGCGCGATGACGGTGAGGATGGAAAACGCGGTCAGCAGCGCGTTGCTGTGGTCGAACCGGGAGAACAATCCCCACGCGGCGCCGCGATTGGTCACGAGCGTGAGGTGGAAGAAGTTGCTGATGACCGGCACGTCATGCGGCTGGAATCTCAGGACCAGCCACTTGGTCGCCTGGTCCAGCAACAGCACCAACCCGGCGGTGATTGCCAGCACGTTCATCGGATTTCGGGTTGCCAGTGGCGCATGGGCGGCCCGCGCTCCGAATCACGCGTGCCGCGTCAGGAATCACGCCCTCGCGCCTATTCCTCTTCCTCCTCCTCGGTCTCTTCGGCGACGATTTCGGCGAAGCTGGACTGCGGAGGGGCGATGCGCTTGTTGGTCTTCTCGAACTCGGACTGGCAGCGGACGCACATGCGGGCGAAAGGCACGGCGGCGAGCCGTTCCTTGGCGATGGGTTTCTCGCAGGTGTCGCATTTGCCGTAGGTGCCCAGTTCAATGCGTTTGAGGGCCTCCTCGATTTCGTAGAGCGCCTCTTGTTCGCTGGACACGAGGCTCAGGGCGAACTCGCGGTCGAAGTTGTCGGAGCCGACGTCGGCCATGTGGAAGCTGTAGCCGGAGAGATCGCCGGCCGATTCGCGCGGGTTGCGGTGGAGGTTCTCGCCGGCCAGGCCGTTGATCTGGTCAATGACGTGGTCGCGAAGATCGAGCAGGAGTTTCTGATACTTGCCCAGCTCGCCGCGGGCCTTCTTGACGCCGCCGGTGGTGTCGAGCGACTTCATCACGGTGGGCGGGGCCTTGCGGCTGCGGCGTCGCGCCGGTTGGGCGCCACGGGCGGCTTTCGGCTTGGACCTGGCGGTCTTCCTCTTGTGCGACTGCGTTTTCTTTTTCATCAACATTCTCTCTTTCAGGCGGCGGACGATTCCACGACCGCCACACACCGCGAACAAATCGTCGGATGCCCGGCGCACTCTCCGACCGACGCTTCCCATCGCCAGCATCGGGCGCATTTCCGGCCGGAAGCGGGCGCGACTTTTACGCTAAAGGGCGTGTCGCGGTCAAGCTCGATCGCCACCTGCGACACAATCAACACCGCCGGCAACTGCGCCTCAAAATATTTCAGCATCGCCTGCGTCTCCGGGTCGCCGCCGCGCAGCGTCACGGCGGCTTCGAGCGATTTGCCGATACGCCCCGCCGCGCGCTCCTTCTCCAGTTCCTGCGCGACAATCTCGCGCAAAGCCTGCAACCGCTCCCAGCGCGCCTCCAGTTCGCCATCGAACAGCCGCGCGTCGTAATCCGGCAACAACGCCAGATGCACCGAATCGAGCGCGTCGCGCGCGCCGCCCGCGGGCAGATATTGCCAGACCTCGTCGGCCGTGAACGGCAACACCGGCGCGAGCAGCTTCGCCAGCGTCGCGGCAATCGTGTGCAACGCCGTCTGGCTGCTGCGGCGCTCGTGCGAGGTCTTGCCGAGCGTGTAAAGCCGGTCCTTGAGGATGTCGAGATAGAACGCCGACAGGTCCACCGTGCAGAAGGCGTTGACGCCGTGATAGACGCGATGGAACTCGTAGCTCGCATACGCCTCGCGGCAGAGTTTGACCAGCCCCTGCAACCGGCTCAACGCCCAGCGGTCAATCTCCTCCATCCGCCCGCGCGGCACGGCGTGCGCGCGCGGATCGTAGTCATGAATGTTGCCCAGCAGGAATCGGAACGTGTTGCGAATCTTCCGATACGTCTCGCTGCAACGGGTGATGATCTCCTCGCTCAGCGGCACATCGTTGCGATAGTCCTCGCTCACCGTCCAGAGCCGCAGCACGTCCGCGCCAAAGCGGTTCACGTAAAGGTCGCTGTCCTGGGGCTTGCCGTAGCTCTTGGAAACCTTCTCGCCCGTCTCCGGCGTCGTCAGGAACCCGTGTGTGACAACCGTCTTGAACGGCGCCTGGCCTTCCGTGCTCAACGCCGTCCACAACGCGCTTTGGAACCAGCCGCGATGCTGGTCGCTGCCCTCCAGATAAACGTCGGCCGGATATTTCAACTCCGGCCGCGTCCGAAGGACCGCCCGATGGCTCACCCCGCTCTCAAACCACACGTCGAGGATGTCCGCCGACTTGCGGAACTCGGTGGGCCGCTTGCAGCGCGGGCATTGCACGCCGGCAAGCAGGTCGTTGGCGGACCGTTTGAACCACGAGTCCACGCCCTCGCGCGCCACCAGCTCCACGAGCCGGTCGGTGTATTGCTTCTCCTCAAACACAAACCCGCACGCGTCGCAACGGATAACCGGAATCGGCACGCCCCACGCCCGCTGGCGGCTGATACACCAGTCGGGCCGCTCGGCGATCATGCCCTGGATGCGGTTCCGGCCCCAGGCAGGCACCCACTGGACCTTTTCGATCTCGCGCAGCGCCTTCTCGCGCAGGTTCTTGTGGTCCACATTGATGAACCACTGCTCGGTCGCGCGGAAGATGATCGGGTTTTTGCAGCGCCAACAGTGCGGGTAGCTGTGGACGACCTCCTCCTCGGCCCCCAGCGCGCCGATCTGTTTCAGATGCTCGACGATCGGGCGGTTGGCTTTGAAGACATGCTGGCCGGTGAACAAGCCCGCCTCCTGCGTGAACACGCCGGAATCATCCACCGGCGACAGCGTCGGCAAACCGTAGCGCTGCGCGGTGTCGTAGTCCTCCAAACCATGTCCCGGCGCGGTGTGGACGCAGCCCGTGCCGGTGTCGAGCGTGACATAGGTCGCCAGCACGACCGGCGAGTCGCGGTCCATGAACGGATGCCGCGCCACGACGCCATTGCCGCCGCCTGCTTCCAGTTCGCGCCCTTTGAGCT
>JAOACV010000507.1 GCA_026417675.1 Verrucomicrobiia bacterium | reverse complement strand
CCCCCAGAACGTGGCGCAGATGATGGAGCGCGCGATGGACCACCAGGGATTCTCGTTCATCGAGTGCCTCAGTGAATGCGTCGAGTTCTACCCCGGCGCGTTTGACGCCGCCAACCCGCGCAAGGGCGGCCAGTTCCGAATCATCGAGGAAAAGAAGCACGACGGCACGCCTGAGGACGAGCAGCGTCACGACCCGACCGATGAGATCGCGGCCTACAAGCTCGCCTCCGCGCCGTTCCCCGGCTGGTTCGGCGTCTTCTACGAGGTCAATGAACCCTCCAAGAACCAAAAGGAGCAGGAGCTTATTAACGCCGCCCGCGCCGCCGTGAAGAACGCCACGCCCTTGAAACTCCTCCAAGACACCTTCCGCCGGTTCCAGTAACCGCTGGCGACCCTCATCCGGCGCGCTTGGTGGAGCGGAAATTCAGTCTTGTCGCCGCAAGGGATCGGCGTATGATCCGCCGCAGAATCAAGCGGAGGATATTTATGAACCGCAGGACATTCGCCGCCACCACGGCAGCTCTCTCTCTTGCTGCGTGGGTCGTTGCCGTCGGACAGGAGCCGTCATCCA
Source organism: Verrucomicrobiia bacterium (assembly GCA_026417675.1). Lineage (GTDB taxonomy): Bacteria > Verrucomicrobiota > Verrucomicrobiia > CAIQCK01 > CAIQCK01 > JAOACV01. The sequence goes on along the minus strand of JAOACV010000507.1, from coordinate 2,405 downwards.
CGCTGCTGAAGCTGCCCGCATCGCTGGGGCACGACATCGGCGCGCCGTTTCTGGAGATGCCGCAGCCTCAGGCGCTGCTGGTAGGCTTCAAGATCAGTCTCGGCACGGAGAAGAACCAGCCGGTGGTGAGATCTTTGCAACCAATCTATCGTGCGGGGTGGAAGAGGTTCCTTGGCGCGGTGCAGGGCGAAGTCAAAGAGCCAACGCGCACGGTGGAGGCACGGGCCGGCTACGCGGTGGGCGGGCTGTATGGGATGGGGATCGTGGTCGTCAACGGCTTCGAGGTGGAGTTCATGAAGGTCCAGGGCGGCGCACTGGACATTCATCACGGTTACAAGAGCGGCTGGGTCGGCGGTAAGAACCGCGTCGGCGGCGTTGTGAAACTCGCGGCAACGAGCAAGCCTGTGGTCGGCGTGTTCGGACGCAGCGACACGATGGTGCGGGCGCTCGGTTTGATCGAGGCCGGTTCGATTTTCCAGCCCGGCCCGGTGGACGCGCGCATGACCAGCGCGGCGGCGTGGCCCGGGGCGGTGCGGTTGCTGCCGCTGATTGACCCGGCGCGCGACGCGGTGCTGGGCCGGTGGAGGATGCGCGACGGCGCGCTGGTCTGCGCGGACAACGTGCAGGCGGCGCGGCTGCTAATCCCCTACGAGCCGCCGGAGGAATACGATTTCCGCATCGTTTTCAAGCGCACCGAGGGTGAGCAGACGGTGGGGCAGTTGTTTTCGCAGGACGAGAAACCGGCGCTGTGGGCAATGGGGCACTGGGGCAACAGTTGTTTCGGCTTCGAGATGGTCAAGGGCCGGTCGGCGAACAACAACCCGCTGACGGTCTGGACGCCCCACTGTCTGGCCAACAACCGCGTCTATGCGTCAGTGCTGCAGGTGCGCAAGAACGGCGTGCGCGCGTTTCTGGACGGACGGTTGATGAACGAGTGGGAGACCGACTTCAGCGACGCGAGCCGGCAGAAACTCTGGAAGCTGCCTAACGAACGGGCGTTGGGACTGGTCAGCGATCGCGCGATAACCGTCTTTCATTCGGTGGACGTGCTGGAAATTACTGGCAAGGGCAAGCTCCTGAAGCCAGCGCCGAAATCCATTCTGAAGACCGCCGCGTATTGATGATTCGGAATCAACGGTTGCTCGCGGTCCGCAGCGAGAGGCGGCGCAACATCAATCCAGCCGTTTCCTGAACCGCAGCATCACCGCGGTCATCATCACGCAGAAAAACGCCGCCAGCGGCCAGAGGTCGCGGCCGACCTCCGCCAGCGTCGCGCCGCGCAAGAGGATGCCGCGCGACATGCGGTTGAAGTGGGTCAGCGGCAGCAGTTCCCCAAGCCATTGCGCGGCTTGGGGCATGCCGTCGAAGGGGAACATGAAGCCGGAGAGCAGGATGCTCGGCAGGAAGAAGAAAAAGGTCAGTTGCATCGCCTGAAACTGGTTTTTTGCGAAGGTGGAGTTCAGCAGCCCCATCGTCAGATTCGCCACGACGAACGCCAGGCCGGCAAGGTAGAGGTCCACGAGCGACCCGCGGATTGGCACGCGGAACAGCAGCACGCCGAGGCCGAGGATGATGGTAATCTGCACCAGCCCGACGCCGATGCACGGCACGATCTTGCCGACCATCAGTTCAAACGTCTTCACCGGCGTGGTGATGAGCATCTCCAGAGTGCCGCGCTCGCGCTCGCGCACGATCGCCACCGCGGTGAACAGGACCATCGTCATGGTCAGGATCACACCGAGCAATCCGGGCACGATGGAGATCGCTGAGATGCGCTCCGGGTTGTAGTCGAGCCGGATCTCGAAAGCCGTGATGGGGTGGAGGGGATACTGGACTGTTGCCATCGCGATGACGGAGGCGGCCGACTGGAATCGCTCGTCGCGCTCCGCGGTCCGTGAGCCGGCAAGCGATTTCCCCGGGGGCAATTGCAACTGCGCCAGTTGAGCCGCCGCATTGCCCACGATGGGGTCGCTGCCGTCCACCAGCAGTTGCGCAGGCCGTTCTTCGCCCCGCGCGACGCGTCGGGCGTAATCGGCCGGGATGACGACGCCGACCGAGATGCGGCCCTCCTTGATCCCCTGTTCCAGTTCCCGAGGCCCGGAGGCGAAGCCAATGATGTTCACCACCTGGGTCTGCCGGACCATCGCGATGAGGTCGCGCGAGAACTCCGAGCGTGATTCGTCGCTGACGGCCGCGCGCAGGTTGCGCACGTCGGTGTTGATCGCGTAGCCGAAGATGGTGAGTTGAATCAGCGGGATCATCAGGATCATGGCGAACGACACGCGGTCCCGCTTCAACTGGCGGAACTCCTTCTGCATGATCGCGAAAAGCCGCCGCAGACTGTTCATGCGCTCCTTTCCGCGTCGCGCTTGCGGCGGGCAGTGGTGACGGCGACGAATACGTCC
>JAOACV010000506.1 GCA_026417675.1 Verrucomicrobiia bacterium | reverse complement strand
TGGCAATGAACGTGAAGGGCGACAAAATCACTTCGTCGCCAGCTTCCACGTCCATGACATGCAGGGCCGTCATCAGCGCGGTGGTGCCGCTGGCCGTGGCCAGGCATTTCTTGGCGCCGAGCAGCTTCGCCCATGCCGCCTCGAATTCCGGCACCTCGCCGCCGGCGCCGGCGCGGCACCAACGGCCGCTGCGCAACACCTTGATGATGCGAGGCTCCCAAGACTCGCGCCACTCGGGCCACTTCGGCCAGCCGCCCGTGTGGACGGGTTTGCCGCCGAGCAGCGCCGGCTTGTCGGCATCCGCGGCGAAGACGTTCGGCCCGCGCTGCGCGCTCAACCAGGTCAGGACGGCGGAACCCGCCGCCGCATTACGGATGAATCCGCGTCGTGTCAGATAATTTTTCATTCTCGGTCTCCTTCAGTTGGCCCCGACAACACTCGGGGGTGGATTTGGTTTGGGGAATCTGGGTGAAATGTTCCAGGTGAAAATTTCCCGATCAAATGCCGTTCTCCTGGCGCCAGTCGAGTATCCGCCGCGCCACCTTGGCGACCGGCGCGGTCCAAATGCGGCTGTGGTTGGCTTGCAGGTAGTTGACCAGCTCACGGAAGTCGTTCTCGGCCCCGCTGAGGTGGCCCTCGTGGATGCCGTGAAACGTCAGAATGCCCCACCACTTTCTGGCGACGCACGCCTCCACCAGGCCGACCATTTGTGATCCCGGCATTCTTTCGGCCGGCCACGACCAGGCGTAGTGCAAATCCACCGTCGAGGGATAGTTCCCAAATGGAAACTCGCCTTTGCCGCGGCCGGCGATATGGTGTCTCGCCACGACCGGCACGTAACTCTGTCGCGTCGGCCCGCTGCCCCCGTGCTCTTGATAACACGGGTAACAGAACGACATCTCCCTCTGGTCTGGCGCGATTTGCTGGAGCCGGCGTTTGGCCTCCACGATGTCCTTCTCGATGTCGGCCAGCGTCATGGTCTCCAAGCCCCGCGCGGTCGGATCGTCTCGAAACGCGCGCGGCCCCGGATGAGCGACGGTGTGGTTGCCGATCTCATGCCCGGCCCTGGCGACCTCCCGCCACGGCGCGAGTTTCTCCAAGTAATCGTCGCCGCGCGGGCACAGGTAAAACGTCGCCTGCAAGTCCGCCTTGTTGAGCATCGGCACCGCGATCTTGAGTTGCGAGGGTGTGCCGTCATCGAAGGTGAGGGAAATCGCCGCGAGACACTCGCCCGGCCAGCACGGAGTCCATCGTCGAGTCATGGCAAGTCCTTTACTTACTTACAACGTTGGCGCCGGCATTTCCAGCAGTTCTTCCAAGCTCATTCTCTTTCTCGATCGGCTCCAACTCGGTCCGCCGGCCAAGAACTGCCGCCTCATATCGCCCGACAGCGCAGACCCTCTCCGTCCTGCGCATCGCCACAGTAGACGCGCGGCCCTGCGGCCGCGACCGGTTACGCCTTTTTTACCAGCTCCGCGCTATGCGCCTGGATCTTGCGAATTGCCTCGATAATTTCGTCCATGGCACTGCGGTCGGACAGGAGGATGTTTTGTGTGAACGCGACAGTGGTCTCGCAAGCTTGTTTGTTGCCTTTGAGGTCGTTGAAGCTGTCGCGATAGGCCTTGAGGCGCTCGGCGCTCCACAGGCGTTTGTAGCCGCGGGAGTTGATCGCCTCGTCGAGCAAGCCGTCGAAATACTGCTCGCGATACGGGCTGGAGTTGGGGATGCCCTCGGCGGCGAGTGCTTTCATGAATTTATCGCGGGGCAGGCCGTTGAAGCCCGCGGCGTCGTAGCGAAACGCGTAGAGATGCCACGAAGGCCGGCTGTTCTCCGGCAAACGCACTGGCGTGATGCCGGGGATTTTGCCGAGTTGGGCGCTGAGATGGTCGGCGTTGGCCTGACGGATAACGGTTTCCTTCTTCAGCTTGTTAAACTGCTGGAGCAACAGCATCGCTTGGGCTTGGGTCATACGATAGTTCTCGCCGCGAGTGAAGAAGCCGGTGCCCTTGAAGTTGCCGCATGAACGGCCGCAGTTGTGGAAGGCGTTGCAGCGGTCAATAAGGTCCTCGCTCATGCTGGTGATCGCGCCGCCTTCGCCGGAGGGGATGTGTTTGGATTCCTGGAAGCTGAACCCGCCGAGGTCGCCGAGCGTGCCGCACTTGCGGCCTTTGTATTCGGCCAGCCACGCCTGGCAGGCGTCCTCAACCACCGCGAGTTTGTGCTTCTTGGCGATGGCGTTGATGGCGTCCATCTCACACGGCATGCCGTAGATGTGGACCGGCATGATGGCGCGCGTGCGGCTGGTGATGCGACTCTCGATGGTCTTCGGGTCCATCGTGAGCGTGGCCGGGTCGGTGTCGGCAAACACCGGCAGCGCTTTGCGGTTGAGGATGGCGTTGTAGGTGGCGATGAAGGTGTAGGGCGACACAATGACCTCGTCGCCAGCGTCAACGCCCATGACGTGCAAGCTGATGATGAGCGAGGTGGTGCCGCTGGCGACGGCGAGGGCCTTTTTCGCGCCGAGCATTTCGGCCCACGCCTTCTCGAATTCGGGCACCTGCGGGCCGGAGAGACGGAACCATTTGCGGCTGCGATAGACTTCGAGCATTTTCTCGCCCCATTCCTCGCGCCACTGCGGCCAGGCGGTCCAGCCGCCTTGGTGGACGGGCGTGCCTCCGAGCAGGGCCGGTTTGCCGGCGTTGGCCGCGAAGACATTCGGCCCGCGCCGTGCGTTGAGCCAGGCGAGGGCGGCGGAACTTGCCGCGGCGGTTCGAATGAATCCACGTCGAGAGAGGGAGTTTTTCATGGCTTCGGTTCCTTCGATGATCATGTTCTCTGCAACTTCAGCGGCAGTGTAGCGATTCGCGGATGCGAGACAACAGCAAAGTGTCGTCCAGCGGGGATACTAAAGTAGTGCCGCGCCGGACCGGGCAAGCAATGGGCAGAAAACCGAAACTGCAACATGCCCCGCAGGCT
>JAOACV010000505.1:2662-2977 GCA_026417675.1 Verrucomicrobiia bacterium | reverse complement strand
GGCCTATACCGAGACGGAGTTCTTCGATCGGGCTATTTCTCCAGCCGGCCGATGGCGGCCTGGCGCGGTCCGGGCGATGACGCCGCAAGCGGTTGCCGAGCGAATCGTGGACGCCGCCATTCGGCCGCGACCGGAGATTGTCTTGAGCTGGGACGGCCGGCTGCTGGCGTGGAGCGTGCGTCATTTCCCCCGGCTGACGGCGTGGGCGGCCCGCAGGTATTTTGACCGGCGCGCCCGGTGCCAGGGTCCACAAGGGCGTTGACTTTTGCCTTCTTTCTGGCAGCTTGTCGCCCGAATTTTTTGAAAAAAAAAAGA
>JAOACV010000505.1:0-2652 GCA_026417675.1 Verrucomicrobiia bacterium | reverse complement strand
CATGTCATGCCACGGATTGACCGTTCCCTGTTCAATGAAATCCTGGTCGTGGACGGCCACTCCACCGACGGCACGGTGGAATACTGCCAGCAGCAGGGGCTGAAGGTGTTGTTTCAGCCCAACAAGGTGCTCTTCGACGCGCAGGAGCACGGACTGCGGAACACAACCTCCGACGTAATCGTCATCTTCAGCCCCGACGGCAACGCCCTGCCGGAGGCGCTTCCCTCGATGTGCGAGGCGATGCGGGAAGGTTATGACATCGTGGTCGGCTCGCGCTATTGTGCGGGGGCCAAGAGCGAGGACGATGATTTCTTCACCGCCTTCGGCAACCGCTTTTTCACCGGCCTGATCAACCTGCTTTTCGGCGCCCAATTCACTGACGCGCTGGTCGGCTTGCGCGCCTACCGGCGGGACGCGCTGCAACGGATGGACTTTGAAGCCATGAGCCGGCGGTCCTGGTTGCGCCGCCATTATCTCTGGATGAACTCCTGGGAGGTGGCCGCCAGTTGCCGGGCGCCGCGACTGGGGTTGAAGGTCAAGGAAGTCCCCGCCAGCGAACCCCCGCGCGTCGGCGGCGTCCGCAAGCTCTCCATCCTCCGCAACGGTCTGGGCGCGCTGGTCCAGATCCTTTGCGACTTCCTCTTCTATCATCCTCCGAGAAGCCGGAGGCAGCCGTAATGGTTTCACGTCAAGATTTCCGGCTGGCGGCCAACCTTCTCCGCCACAAGTTGTTCGGCCACCGCTTCCCCGCGCATGTGGCGATTGCGGTGACCAACAAGTGCAACCTGAGATGCTCGTATTGCTACTCGCAGGCGGCGGGCGTGTTCGGCAACGACATGACCACCGCGCAACTGACCGCGCTGGTGGACGAGCTGTTCGCGGCGGGCACGCGCTACATCGTGCTCACCGGTGGGGAACCCATGGTTCGCAAGGACATCGGGCAGATCGTGGATCACATCATCGGCAAGGGTCTGAAGTGCGGCATGAGCACCAACGCGCTGCTTTTCGAGAACCGCCCCGATGTGTTGGAGCGGCTAACCTCAATCAACGTCAGTCTCGACGGCGACGAGGAATTGCACAACCGCAATCGCGGCACGCAGGACTACCAGAAGATTCTCCGCGGCATTGACCTGGCCATCGCCAAGAAGGTGCCTGTTTCGATCGGCTGCGTGCTTACCAAGGTGAACATGGGCTGCGTGCGCTTTATCGCCGAACTGGCGAAAGCGAAGGGATGCCAGTGCTATTTCCACATCCCGTATTGGCGGGCCAACTCGGAGGTAGGCGAACGCGGCTACACCGAGTGCCAGCCGATGAGCATGGAGGAGACCAGCCGCGTCATGGCCGAGATCGTCGAATACAAGAACGCGGGCTACCCGATCTCCTATTCCAACCGGATGCACGCGTATCTGCGCGACTGGCCGTTCCCGACGCCGACGGTGCATCGCAAAGAACTGGCGGAGGCGATGGCCAGGGGGTTCAAACCCATCCATTGCCTCGCCGGCGATTGCTACTGCATCATTGACGCCGACAGCAGCGTGTATCCGTGCGCCAGCTTGATCGGCCAGGTCAGGGCCCTCAAAGCCACCGAGGTCGGGTTCCGCAAGGCATGGGACTTCCTGCCGACCGTCCGCTGCGCCGCCTGCCACTTCTTCCTCCAGAACGAATTGAACCTCCTCTTTTCCCTCGACGTGCCGACTTGGGTGAACCTCGTCAAGGAGTGGCCCCATTTGCTGCGGCAAAAGAAACCCTCCAAGTAGAACGCACAGGTTATGCCCGTGCCTCTCAGCAAGACCCGGCGGCGGGGCTTGACACTGACGCAGCGGTAGCGTAACACGCCACGCGACAAGCGATTCATTGTGCGCAGCCTCCTGACAACTTCGGGCCGCGTGGCCCTCACTCTGGCGATGGTGTTGCCGTTCGCCGGATGTTCGAAACGACCGCCGCAGGCGCCGAGCGCTCCGGCGACGAAATATGCGCTTTATCGCGGATACGGGTTTTGGTTCCAGGACCTAGTGGCGCGTTTCAAGAAGGAAGCGAATCCGCCCGGGCAGCCGCCGCGCTATGAACTGGTGCGGCTGCCGGACTTCGATCCGCTGGGGCCGGAGATGGCGCAGCAGACGGCGATGCAGCTCTCGTCGGTCTATCCGGTAACCGCCCTGTCGTTCGGCGCGCGCGCGTCCGAGATGCTTCAGGCGGTGGACGTGATCATCTCCAACACGGCATGGGTGCCGGAGTTTGCGCGCAACGGCTGGCTCGCGCCGTTCGATGAAGCGGTCGTGGGGCCGATCCTACGCGAGGCGGGCGTCGAGCCGGTCCGCGTTCCCACTCGCGGCGAGGACCCTAAGTCCGCTCCGATCTACGGCATCCCGATCACCCGCGCGGCGGATTTTCTCTTTTATCGCAAGAGCTACTTCCACAACGAAGAAGAGGCGCGTGCGGCGTGGGCGGCGTTGTTTGAATCGGGCGTCCAGAATCCAAAATCCAGAATCCAACCGCCGCCTTTCATCGCCGCAGACGGGCAGGAGATTCACCGTTTGTTCCTGCCGCTGGTCTGGAGTTTGGAGCCAGACTGGCCGTTGCAGGCGGACGGGACGCTAGTCGCGGACACCCCGGCGGCGCGCCGGGTATTGGGCGCGCTGCATCGCTCAATGC
>JAOACV010000504.1 GCA_026417675.1 Verrucomicrobiia bacterium | reverse complement strand
CCGCTGGCCAACGCGAGCAGGCTGCTGCGAAGCAGACATTGCAGATCAATCGCCCAGTCAAATCGTTGGCGGCGCAATGCGGCAAGAAACGGCAGCAACCCCGCCGAGCCGCGCGCGGTGCTGAAATTGCGGCGCGCGAACGGGATCACACGGTTGATGACCGGCGAGCCTTCGAGAACGGGCGCGAGGTTGTCGTTCACCAGCCATGCGATGTCAGCTTCGGGGAACGCGCGGCGCAGGACGCACACGGCGGGGAGGGCGTGGATGATGTCGCCCAGCGAACTGGGTTTGACGATCAGGATTCTCACAAGGGAAGGGGGCGCCGGGCTACTTGCCGTGTTCGAGACGCGTGGCGAGCTTTTCGGGCAGGCCGGCTTGGCGGATCTTATATTGGACGGCGGCGATGTCGTAGTCGAGCCGCTTGATGGTGACAACTTGCTTCTCCATGTCGAAGATCACGTAGGCGCACTTGGGGTTGCCGTCGCGCGGCTGGCCGATGGAGCCGACGTTGATGAAGTAACGCCAGCCGGGCTTCAGTTCGAGGCTGGACCAGTTGCGTTCCAGTCGCACGGGGCTTTCGCGCGTCAGTCCCTCTTTGACGAAGACCATGGGCACGTGGGTGTGGCCGAAGAAGCACACCGGCGTGTTCTGGTAGTTCATCGAGGACGCCGCGGCGAGCCGGTCGAAGACGTAGCCCCAACTCTTGGGCATGTCGAGCGTCGCGTGGACTAACTCGTAGTCGCCTAACAACCGGCGCATGGGCAATCCGCGCAGGTATTTCTTGTGATCCTCGTCAAGCTGGTTGCGAGTCCAGGTGATCGCCTCAGCGGCGATGGGATTGAAGCTCATCGTGCTGACATCCTGCGAGGCGAGTTCGTCGTGGTTGCCTTTGACGCAGGGGCACTTCAACTCGTCGCGGATGACCTCCAGACATTCTTTCGGGTTTGGCCCGTAGCCGACCAGGTCGCCCACCGACACGAATTGGTTGATGCCCTCTTCTTTGGCATCAGCGAGCACGGTCTGAAGGGCTTCCAGGTTGCCGTGAATGTCACCAAGAATTCCAAGCTTCATCGAGCGGGCGGGACACTAGCAGAGGGCTTGTTTTTTGGAAAGATTCTTTCCGAGTCGGGCACCGCCAGCTCGTTTTCGAGTTTTTGGATGCGGTTGGCGATGTTTTTGTCAATCGTGTCCCACTGTTCGGGCGGATGGCTGGCGTGCTCCTTGAACCACAGGTCGCGCCAGTAATCGTAGGCTTCGCGCAAGCGCGCGGGGGCCACCTCGCGCGCGCATTCCTCCAGCCAGTAACCAGCCAGCCGGCGCAGATAGTCAATCCGCCAGTCCTTGCAAAGTTTGACAGCCTTTAACGTCGCGTCGGCCGCGCCGCAGAGGTCACGGGCTTTGTCGTGTAACAGCCAGCCGAGTCGCTCGTGCAAGTAAGCGTTATCGGGATTGTTCTGGATGCCGCGTTCAAGCAATTCGCGCCCGGCGGTGATCCAGAGCCGTTGGTTGCGCACGCGCATGGCCATGCGCGGCTCGGCGGGATCGTTGGCGGCCGCGTGGCTGGCGTTCCACGCGAGGTGCCAGCTCGCCATGTCCCAGAAGTAAATCGCGCGCGGCTGGAGCAGCGTCACGATCTCGAAATTCTGCTGCATCGTGAACCACCGGTGCTCCTCCCACGCCACGCGCGCGGCGACCCACAGGAAATCCGCCCCCAGCGCGCGAACCCCGCCGAGCAATGCCAGAGACAAACCCTGGCCGATTTGTTCGCGCATCTTCACGCTGAGCATGAGCCGGTTCGACGGACGGTCGGCGGCCATGCTCGCCTCAAAGGGCACTTTCACGGCGCCCGCCAGCGCGAGCACGAGTGCGATCAACGCCGCGTTGCCTTTCATGTCAAATCTCTCGCTGCCGGAAGACCAAGTGCGCGAGGGTCAGCGTCACCAGCACGTAGAAAGCGCCATAGCACACGATCTTGAGCACCTTCAACCACGCCAGTTCCAGCCCCGCGAACAAATCGTCGGCCACGTCGAACGCGGCGAGGTTGGGCAACACCCAGTTCACCACCAGCGCCATGAGCTTGCCCAGCCATGACTCGGCGCGATCGTAGAACTGTTGCGCCACCGGCACGAGATGGCCGCAGAAATACAGCATCGCCGACATGACCACCGTGAAGACCATCGAAGTGGCAAAAGTGCTCAGGAACAACGTCATCGCCGCGATCAACAACAGCTTGCAGAGCACCGTCGCCAGCGCCTTGACGATGCCGCCGTAACCTGAAGTCTTGCGAATCTCCGCCACCGCCTGCGCGGCATCCCGCTCGGCCTTGGCCAACGCCTTCTGTCGTTGCTCTGGCGTGGCGGTCTTGGAGATTCCGCGCTCGGCAAACTCCATCGTCTCGTGGTAGGTCGCGCGCGTCAGCGTTCGTTCCTTTAACGCAACCACAGCGAGGAACAAAAGTCCCATGAGGAACACCGAAATCACCAGCAACAGCGCCGCGCCGAAATACTTGCCGAGCAAAAACTCCAAGCGATGCACCGGCTTGGCTAGGATGGTGTAGATGGTGCGGTTCTCCAGCTCCGCCGGCAACAATTGCGCCGTCGCCACGATTGCGATGATCGAGCCGAACACGCTGATCGCGCCCAGCCCGGTGTCCTTGATGAATTTGAGCTGGGTGACGTATTCGGCCTCCACGCCGAAGGTGAAGATGCTGAAAAAGCTGGCCGCGCCGATCATCAACAGCGCGAAGGCGATCATGAAATAGAAGATCTTTTGCCGCGTCATCTCCGTCAGGGTGTTGACCGCGATGGTCCAGACCCGGCCGGGGCTGAAATAGACGGTCTCCGATGTAACAGTCGGCGCGCTCATGGTTTCTCCGGCGGGGAGGACGATTGCGAGTTCTTCACGGCGTCGAGGAACAGGCTTTCCAAGGTCGTCTGCGGATGGTCCACGTCCACCAGTGACGCGCCCCAGTCCTCGAC
>JAOACV010000503.1 GCA_026417675.1 Verrucomicrobiia bacterium | reverse complement strand
GCCGAACATGGTGCAGTTGGACTGCTCGTTTCTCAGTGGCCTGATGGCGGAGCAACTGGTCAAACGCTGCCCCCCGCACCTCAACGCGGTCTTTCTCTGCAACAGCGGCACGGAAGCGGTCGAGGGCGCCCTGAAGTTTGCCAAGGGCGCCACAGGCCGGCCGCGGATCGTCTATCTCAACCACGCCTTCCACGGCCTGACGCTCGGCGCGTTGAGCGTCAACGGCGCGGAGAGTTTCCGCGAGGGCTTTGAGCCGTTGCTGCCGGGTTGCGAGAAGATCGAGATGAATGACATCGAGGCGCTGGAACGACACCTAAGCCAGCGCGACGTGGCGGCCTTCATCTTCGAATGCGTGCAGGGCAAGATGCTCACGGTGCCGCACGACGGATTCCTGCAGGCCGCGCAGGCGCTCTGCCGCAAATATGGCACCCTGTTCATCAGCGACGAGGTGCAGACCGGCTTGGGCCGCACGGGCAAAATGTTCGCGTTTCAGCATTGGAATCTGGAGCCGGACATCATCACGCTGGCCAAAACCCTCAGCGGCGGCTACGTGCCCTGCGGCGCGATCGTTGCGCGACGCGAGGTTTACCAAGGCGTCTTTTCGCGCATGGACCGTTGCATTGTCCACTCGACGACGTTCGGGCGAAACAACCTCGCGATGGCGTGCGGTCTGGCCGCGCTGCAAGTGCTCGAGGAGGAAAACCTCATCGAACGGGGGCGGCAGTTGTCCGAGTTCCTCTTTGCGGAACTGAATAAGCTCAAGCAGAAACACAGTCTGATCAAGGAGGTCCGCGGCAAGGGGCTGATGATCGGCATCGAGTTCCAGGAACCCAGCGGTCTGAAAGCGAAGCTGGCGTGGAAGGCAATTCACGCCGCCGACAAGTCCATGTTCCCGCAGATCATCGTCAGCGCGATGATGAAAAAACACCGCATCCTGACGCAGGTAGCGGCGCACCACCACGACCTGATCAAGATCCTGCCGCCGCTGGTCAGCACGGAGGAGGACGCGCGTTATTTCATCAACGCCCTCGACGACGTGCTCAGCGAATGCGACCGCGCCGTGGGGCCCATGGTGGAGTTTGGCATGGGCCTCGCCAGAGCAGCGCTGGCCGCCAAGCAGAGCCACGATCAGCCGGAAGTGGTCGAGGCGTAGCGCAACAGTGGCATGTGCTCTAGGCGGCGTGGGTGGCCCTTCTTGCAAGGCGGCGCGAACGGTCTATAATCGCACGCTCTTGATTCTGATATGGCCATTGAAGAATGGGACAACATCCGGCCGCGGTCCGACGCCTGCAACGGTTGCCAGAAACCGTTTGCGGACAAGGAAGACTATCACACGCTGCTGACACTGACGCGCGAAGGCTACCAGCGCCGCGACCTGTGCGTCGCATGTTGGGGGCAGGGGTTCGACCGTTCCACCGCCGTCAGCTACTGGCAGGGGGTTTTTCAGATGCCGCCCCCGCCAAAGCCGGAGCCGCTCAAGCGCGAGGACGCCGAGTCGTTGTTGCGCAAGTTTATTGACTCACCCGACCCCGGCCACGGCAACGTGCGTTACATCCTCGCCGTGATGCTGGAACGCAAACGCACGCTCAAGCAACGCGATACCACCGAGCGCGACGGCCAAAAGATTCTCATCTACGAGCACATGCGCACTGGCGAGACCTTCCTCATCCCCGACCCGCATTTGCGTCTCGACCAACTCGAACACGTCCAGGCTGAAGTCGCCGCATTGCTCGCCCCGCCGCCCGCAGCCGAGCCGCAGAGCCAAACGCCTTGTGAATCTGCGCCCGCGCCGGAGAGCGAGAAGAAAGACTGAGACCGAGTCCATCGCGCGCGGCCGGCAACGCCGACAGGCTACAGGCACTGAGGTAAGAAGGGCAGACGAGTCCCCAAATCGGCGCCAACGAACCGGAAGGAAGATTGCTTCCTGAGAAAGTCCAGTCGTTGCCGACGCACTTCTTCAAACAGAGCGCAGATCGGTCGCAACCGCTTCCAATGCCAAGCGCAAAAAATGGCGTTCGGCAGCTTGACGTGTCCTCGCGCCAGCCGCGGCACAAGCTGCCTTGTGTCTACGTTCTTCCGCCGTTCGTCGTTTTGTTGTTGATCGTCTGGCGCGGATCAATGCCGAGCCAGCAGGCTGCCGCGAGGAGGTAGAACAACGCCACGGTGTAAAGCGGCGCGTTCCATGAGTCCCATTGCTTCAGACAGAGGCCGATCACGACCGGACTGACGGCTCCGCCGAGGTTGCCGAACATGTTCATCGCGCCGCTGACCACGCCGGCGTGCCGGCCGCCGATGTCCAGACAGAGCGCCCAGCCTGCCGCCACGCCCAGCGCGGCGAGACAGGCGGCGCATCCGAACCAGACGGCGGCGAGGACGGGCGCGGGCGTGTTGATGGCCCCAACGACCGCGCATGCGGCGAGCGGCAAACCGACGAGGCCGGGCACGCGCCGGCCAATGTGCGCGCCCCAGCGCCGCTGGAGTGTGTCGCTAAGCCAACCGCCGGCCATGACACCTGCGGCGATGCCCAAATACGGCAGCGCGGCGAGCCAGCCAGCGTGTTTGAGGTCGAACCCGCGCGCCCGTTGCAGGTAGGATGGCAGCCACGTGAGGTAGAAATACCAACCGTAAATGGTGCCGAAATACATCAAACAGAGAAGCGCCAGACTGCGGTTGCGCGTGAGGTCTGCCCACGGCACCGGCGGATGCGGCGTTGGCGCGTCGCTGCCGATGTGCTCCAGTTCGGCCTCGTTGACCGACGCGTGGCGGTGCGGATCGTCGCGGAACCACCAGAACCACGCCATCGCCCAAACCGCGCCGACAAGGCCGAAAATCTCGAAACAGTGCCGCCACGTCGTCACGCCCAGCAGCCAGACCACCAGCGGCTGTGTGATCGCGCCACCGACCGCGCCAGTCATCACTGCCAGCCCAAACGCGCGTCCGCGCACACGCTCCGGCAACCATCGGCCATAGACACGCGAGA
>JAOACV010000502.1:298-2983 GCA_026417675.1 Verrucomicrobiia bacterium | reverse complement strand
ATACACTGAGGCGGCGATGAAATGAGCCAAGCTGTGATTAATCCTTTCTGACAACGCGCTGATTCGATTTCAAGTTCAGCCAGATCGCCTGACGATTCATAATCGTCTTAGGCCTTCGCCCTTTTCACAATCTCCTCCACCGCCTCCGCCGGGGGCAGCAGTCTCATCTCGCCGGTAGCGCGGAGTTTCAATTCGACACCGCCTTTGGCGAGGCTCTTCTCGCCGACGGTAACACGGATGGGGAAGCCGACGAGGTCGGCGTCCTTGAACTTGAATCCGGGGCGCTCGTCGCGGTCGTCGAGGATGACCTCGACGCCTGCGCGCTCCAGCGCGTCGTGGAGTTCCTGCGCGATCTTCGCGGGCGCTTCCTTGTGGGTGTCCAGCAGCGTAATGCAGACGTGGAACGGCGCGACCGACATTGGCCACTTGATGCCGTCCTTGTCGTTGAACACCTCCACCACAGCCGCCATGGTGCGCGTGACGCCGATGCCATAGCAGCCCATCACGCAGGGATGAGTCTGGCCTTTCTCATCGAGGTAACGGGCGTTGAGTTTCTCGGAATACTTCGTGCCGAGAATGAAGATGTGGCCCAGCTCGATCGCGCGCTGGATGCGCAGCGGCGCGCCGCACTCCGGGCATGGCTCGCCCGCGCCGACGGAGCGCAGGTCGGCCCATTTGGTGACCGCGATGTCGCGCTCGACGCAGACGCCGCGCACGTGAAACCCGTCTTCGTTGGCCCCGGTGACCATGTTGAACCGGCCCCGCAACGCCTCGTCGGCATAGATCGGAATGCCTTTCTTGCCGACCGCGCCGAGCGAGCCGGCATGCGCGCCCATCAATGACACGATCTCCTCGTCGCGCGCAGGACGGAATTCGATCGCGCCGGTCGCGGCGGCAAGCTTGACTTCGTTGAGGGGATGATCGCCGCGCATGAGGACCAGCGCGGGTTTGCTGTCGCAAATGAACACGAGCGTCTTGATCTGGCGATCGGCCGCGACCAGGAACGGCGGCTTGGTCAGGTCCTCGATCGTCTTCACGCCGGGCGTCGGGAACTTCTCGATGTGGCCGGGCGCCTCGCCGTCCTCCATCCGCGCGAGCCGCGACTGCGCCTTCTCGATGTTGGCGACGTAGCTGCACTTTTCGCAAAACGCAATCTCGTTCTCGCCGCTCTCGGCGGGGACCATAAACTCCTGCGAATACTTGCCGCCCATGACTCCGCTGTCGGCCCAGACGCACTTGAGTTGCTGCGGCCCGAACCCGCACCGCTCGAAGATACGCTGGTAGGCGGCCCGCATCGCCTCGTAACTGCGCACGGCGGCCTCTTCGTTCAGGTCGAACGAGTAGGCGTCCTTCATCACGAATTCCTTGGCGCGCATCAGGCCGAAGCGCGGGCGGATTTCGTTCCGGAACTTGGTTTGAATCTGGTAAAAGTTCTTCGGCAGGTCGCGGTAGGAGCGGATTTCGTCGGCCACGAGGGATGTGATGACCTCCTCGTGGGTCGGGCCGAGCACCAGTTCGCCGCCAGGCGCGACCTTGCTGCCGTCGGCGGGGCTTGCCGCGAACATCACCCGCTGCGCCGCGTCCCAGCGCGGCCCGCGCTGCCAGAGTTCGCGCGGGTTTAGAGCCGGCATCCGCACCTCAATCGCGCCGGCGCGGTTCATTTCCTCGCGGACGATGCGCTCGACTTTCTCGCAGGCGCGCAGGCCGAGCGGCAGCAGCGTGTAGATGCCGCCAGCCAGCTTGCGGATCAAGCCGGCCCGCAGCAGCAGCTTGTGGCTCGGAATCTCCGCCTCCGCCGGCGTTTCCTTCAATGTCGGGATGAATGTCTGTGACCACTTCATGATGCGTGATGCGTAATCGGTAATCCGTGACTCGTGACTCGTTTGCGTCTTGGAGGCGCTTACACTACCGACCGAAACGGGCCGCTCAAGTCAAATTACGACTGGCTTCGCGTTTACCGCAGGGCTTCGTAGAGCACAATCGCCACGGACGTGGCCAGGTTCAGGCTGCGGGCGCGCGGGTTCCACATCGGGATGCGGATGCAGGTGGCGGCGTTGGCCTCCAGCATCGCCGGGGGCAGACCGATACTCTCCCGGCCGAAGACGAGGAAGTCGCCTTCACGGTAGCGCGGCTCCAGATAGCTCCGTGCCGCGCGCGGCGTCAGGAAGTAGAATGTCGCGTCCATCGGGGCCGTCGCCCGCAGCGCGTCGAAGCTTTTGTGCGTGCGCATATCCACCTCGTGCCAGTAATCCATGCCCGCGCGCTTTAACGTGGCGTCGTCCAGACGGAAGCCGAACGGCTCCACCAGATGCAGCGTCGTGTTGGATGCCATGCACAGCCGGGCGATGTTGCCCGTATTCGGCGGAATCTCCGGTTCGATCAAGACAACATTCATTGGAGCGATGGAGTGGGGGAGTATTGGAGTGTTGGGTTGGCTAGAGGAAAATTCCTACTGCAACCGATTACTCCATCACTCCAACACTCCATTACTCCTATCATCAGTATCTCACGTTGACCAAACACAATCCCTGCGGTGGCGCGGTCTCCACCAGCGCCGTGCGCCGTTTCGACGCGAGAATCCGTTTGATGTCCTCGACTGTCAGCTTCCCCGCGCCCACTTTCAGCAGCGCGCCGGCGATGCTGCGGACCATCTTGTAGAGGAAACCGTCCGCCGTCGCCGTGATC
>JAOACV010000502.1:0-288 GCA_026417675.1 Verrucomicrobiia bacterium | reverse complement strand
CACCCTCCGACCGCGGCGCGCCACGCTCAGCCGTTTCAGGGTCCGCACCGTGCTTCCCTGCTCGCGCTTCGGGTTGGCCGAGAACGCGGCGAAGTCGTGCCGCCCGACCAGCGCGCGCGCCGCGCGGCGCATCGCGGTCACGTCCAGCGGTCGCGGCGCGTGTGCCGCCCAGCGCAACTGAAACGGGTCCATCACCTCGCCGCAGTAAATTTGATAGCGATAGGTCTTCTCGCGCGCTGAGAATCGCGCGTGAAAACCGTCAGGGACGCGCTCGGCCTTCAGCACGCG
>JAOACV010000501.1 GCA_026417675.1 Verrucomicrobiia bacterium | reverse complement strand
GGCATTGACGCCACTGCGACGCTGCCCCACCCGATGGGTTTGGAGGCGCACGTGTTGCCCACCGCCGCAGAAGGCGTGAAGTCCGCCGGCCTGCTGACCGAGATCATGTAGGAAAACTCGCCGACCACGGAATGCGCGGAAGGACACGGAAACCAGAGGCGTCTTCCGTGCTTTGCCCGCATTCCGTGGTTTGGTTTTTGCAGACGGACCGTCACTGGAGCGGCTTATGAACAGAGTTCAACGGCTTCGGATTGCGAGCCTGGCTGGCCTGCTGGCGATGACACCGGCGGCGCTGGCCCAAGCGCGACCGTATATTGGCATGGTCTATCCGGCGGGCGGCCAACAGGGCACGACGGTTCAAGTCGCTGTCGGCGGGCAATACTTGGTTGAGGTCACAGACGCCTACGTTTCTGGCGACGGTGTCCAAGCGGTCGTGCTTCCATCAGAACCGATCATCGGCGGCAAAGAGGCCGCTGGTCTGCGCGAGCGGTTGCACAAGTTGCGCGAAATGAAACAGGATGCCCTGGTTCGCGAAGAGATTCGGGCGATCCGCCACAAGCTGGCGGTCTTTGAAAAATCGCGGGTCACGCCCGCGATCGGCCAGACGATCAACGTTCGGATCAACATCGCGCGGAACGCGACACCAGGAAATCGCGAGCTGCGGCTTGGCACGGCCACGGGATTGACCAACCCGCTGATTTTTCAGATCGGGCAACTCCCCGAATTCCGCGAACCCGCCCCGGCTCGGGATGATGATTGGGTGCGGATACAGGAATCCGTCAACGACGCCCGCCTCCGCGCCAAGCCGGATCGCGCGAGCCGTCCGCCATGGGCCGTCACACTGCCGGCAACCATCAACGGCCAGCTTTTGCCGGGCGAGGTGGACCGGTTCCAATTCAAAGCGCGACGCGGCCAGAAAATGGTGGTGGCTGCCAGCGCGCGCGAGTTGCTGCCGTATATCGCCGACGCTGTTCCCGGCTGGCTTCAGCTGTCGGTCGCGTTGTTTGATGCGCAGGGAAAGGAGTTGTCGAGCGCCGACGATGTTCAGATCCGCGCCGATCCCGTCTTGCGCTACGAAATTCCCGCCGACGGCGAGTATGTGCTCGAAATCAAAGACTCGCTCTATCGGGGCCGCGAGGATTTTGTCTATCGCGTGCGCGTTGGCGAACTGCCGTTTCCAGCCGCCGTTTTTCCTCTGCGTCCCGCTGCCGCAGAAAACTTGCCGGAGGTATTCGCCACGGCGACCAACACGCAAGCTGTCACGCTTCCTGTCATCATCAACGGTCGCATCAGCAAACGCGGTGAGGCCGCTGTGTTTCAGTTCGAGGGCCGCGCCGGTCAGCACGTCGTTGCTGAAGTGGTGGCGCGTCGCCTCGGTTCGCCACTCGACTCTGTGTTGACCCTCACCGATGCCGCCGGCAACCGGCTCGCCTTTAACGACGATCACGAAGACCCGGGTTCGGGACTGCTCACTCATCACGCCGATTCTTACCTGAGCTGCACACTGCCCACCGACGGCAAATACTTCGTTCGCATCACCGACGCTCAGCGGAAAGGCGGCCCCGACTATGGCTACCGTTTGCGCATCAGTTCGCCGCAACCCGACTTTGCGTTGCGCGTCGTGCCCTCCACAATCAATATCCGCGCCAACGCCACACGGCCCCTGACCGTCTATGTTTTGCGACGGGACGGCTTCAGCGGCGAGATCGAGCTGGCATTGAAAGACGCGCCAGCAGGATTCCGATTGGACGGCGGCCGCATCCCGGCCAACCAGAACAAAGTGCAATGCACGCTGACGGCTCCCGCCACGCCCTCCAAGACCCCCATCACTCTCAAACTGGAGGGTCGTGCAACGATCCAAGGCAAGGCGGTTGTCCATCCCGCCGTTCCCGCCCAGGACATGACGCAGGCTTTTAACTATCGGCACTTGGTGCCTAGTGACGATTTCGTGGTTGGAGTCAACGGGCGTTTCGCCCCGGATTCGTCGGCCAAAATCCTCAGCACAACTCCTGTCAAGATTCCCCTCCAAGGCGCCGCGCGAGTGCTTTTCAACACACCCCGCTACACGTCATACGACGTGGCCCAACTGCAGTTGGCCGATCCACCGGAGGGGATCACGCTGAAGGGCACCTCCTCGCTCCAAGACGGGATCGAGGTCGTGATTGCGGCGGACCCGGCCAAAGTGAAACCCGGTCTCAAAGGCAACTTGATCGTCGCCTTTGTCGCCAAGGACACGACGCCGCCCGGCGCGCCCAAGATCAATCCGAAGCGCGTTCCGCTCGGAACTTTGCCGGCCATCCCCTACGAAGTAGTTGAATCTGCTGGGCCGGGCAGGGCTGCCGCAGAAAAAGCGATCCCTAGCACAGCTCCCGATAAACCGTCCAAGACTGAGCCGGCTGAGCCGGTGCGAAGGCAGAAGAGCGGCCCGCGCCACGCGCCGATTTCCGGGAGTGCTGGGGTGAAGCCGAACCAGCCCGAACCGCCCGCCGGTTTCGACGTGGCGCGGGCGGGCATCGCACGCGGGAAGATCGAGACGGTGGAATACAACGCGAAGCAGGACGCCGGGAAATATCGCGTCTCCATTTACACTCCTCCGGGATTCTCACCGCAGACCAAGTATCCCGTGCTTTACTTGCTTCACGGCGCGAGCGGCGACGAGAGCGACTGGACGCGCACCCTCCATGCCGACGCGATCCTCGACAACCTCCATGCCGACAAAAAGCTCGTGCCGATGATTGTGGTGATGCCGTCATGCCTGTCGGTGGCGGCGCGGGCGCAGGCCGGGGACAGCCGCGATGCGAAGGCGCGCGCGGCGATGAAGTTCGGCAAAGTCCTGCTCAACGACCTGCTTCCTTTCGTGGAGTCGAAATATCCGGTGTTCTCCGACCGCGAGCATCGCGCGTTGGCGGGCTATTCAATGGGCGCGAGCGTGGCGTTCGCCACGGCCTTGCTTAATCCCGACAAATTCGCGTGGATCGGTGCTTT
>JAOACV010000500.1 GCA_026417675.1 Verrucomicrobiia bacterium | reverse complement strand
GCCCGGCGAACTCGGCACGCTTGACGCGGCCAGGACGGTCTCCTACGCTGGCGCGCCATGAACCACGAGAGGCCCGCTTGTTCTTGTGATTGTTCTGCGATGTTGGATCGCAGAGGATTTTTCCGATCCGCCGCAGCCTTGGCTGCGCTGGCTGCTTTACCGGTCGGCTGGGCCGCCGCGGGCCCTTCCAATGACAGCGCCGGACCGCGCCGGCGAAAAACCGCCAAAGTGCGCGGCGCGTTTTTCTATCCGCCCGCGGAAGTGGTGTTGGCCGGGCAGTTGGAGGACGCTTGGCGCGTTCACCAGTGGTTCACCTGGCCCGGCAACCAGTTTCAGCCGGAGCTTCAGCAAAAGCGGTTCACCGAACAGGTTCGTCGAATCGTCAACGGTCTGGACCTGACCGTGCAACTGGACGATGCGCCCATTTACACCGATGCCAAAATCGCCGCGTTCATCGAAGAGGTGAAGGCCACGAAACCCGACGCGCTGCTGTTGTTCAATTTCTGGAATTCGTTCAGTCCGAAGATGCGGCTGATCCTCGAGGCGTTCGACGGCCCGATTGTTCTGTATCACCCGACCGGCGCCAATCACCAGCTTCCGCCGGACTATTTGCGAACCGCCGGGCGCGTTCAATACATTCATTCCGTCGAAAACTGGGAGGCTCTCGAACGCGGGTTGCGCGCCATCCATGCCCACACCCGCATGGCCAACAGCCGGCTGTTGCGCGTGTCGGGCAAAGCCAGTGGCGAAAGTGACGCGAAAGAGCCGCTTTTCGGGACCGCCATCCACACCGTGCCGGCGAGCCAATTCAATGATCTGTTCGACCAGACGACGGTGACGCCGGAGTTGAAGCGGCTCGCGGCCTCGGTCCGGCGCAGCGCCGTCCGCGTGACCGATCTGGAGGAGAAAGCGTTTCTCGACGCTGTGCGCGCCCATGCGACCGTCAACGCGCTGATGGCGCGGCACCAAGCCGACGCCATCACCATCGAGTGCCTGTTCCTGAAGCACCGCAAACCGTGCCTGAGCTTTGCCCTGAACAACGGACGCCTGGTGGCCTGCGGCTGCGAGAACCACCTCGACGCCACGTTGACCCTCATGTTTGGCGCGGCTTGTTTTGGGCGGGGCGGCTTCCAGCACAACCCCGAATACGACACCGAGCGGAACCTCTATTTTGGCGCGCACTGCACCTGTGCGCTGACGCTGCGCGGCCCGTCGGCCAAACCGTTCCGTTACACCCTGCGCCCGTTTTTCCACCAGATGCCCAAGACGCTCGCGCTGGACGTGCAGTGGCCCGTTGGCGAGCGCGTCACGCTCTGCAAATATCACAGCGGCAAGAAACTCTGGGACGCCTGGGCGGGCGAATCGCTTGGCTCGCCGGGTTGTCCGCCCACCGGCGGTTGCGCCACACGGGTGCTGGTGCGGCTCGACAAGGTCGCCAATGTTTGCGACACCTATGGCGGTCCGCATCCGGTGTTGTTCTGCGGCGATTTTACCGCGCATCTCAAAACCCACGCGCGGTTGTATCAACTCGACATTCGCACCAATGCCTAGCCGCGGGACAACATGGGACGACCGCGCCACAACAATGCTCTCCGATTGACCCAAGGAGTTTATCGTCCATGTTGAAACAGCTTGAAGGACAAGTGGCGCTGGTCACCGGCGCAGGCCGGGGCATCGGCCGGGCGATTGCCCGCGCGTTGGGCGCGGGCGGCGCTCACGTGGTGGCGGCGGCCAGAAGCAAAGCGGAAATCGAAGCGTTAGCCCAGGAAATCGTCGCTGCCGGTGGCCGGGCGACGGCGTTGCCGTTGGACATCGCCCAGGAAGACCAGGTGAGCGCCGCGTTCGCGCAGGTCAGGGAAAAGCTGGGGCGATTGGATGTGCTGGTCAACAACGCGGGCATTGGCCGGTTCGGGCCGCTGGTGGATTTCGCCAGCGCGGACTTGAAGCAGGTGGTGGCGGTCAATCTGCTCGGCACGTTCTGGTGCTGCCAGCAGGCCATGCGTTTGATGATCCCGCAGCGGCGCGGTTACATCATCAACATCTCCAGCGTGGTCGGCTTCAAAGGCTATCCCAACCAGGCCGCCTACACGGCCACCAAACACGCCGTGATGGGCCTGACCAAGTCGCTCGCCGCGGAAGCGCAGCCGCACGGCATCCGCGTCAGTGCGATTCTGCCCGGCGGCGTGGACACGAGTCTCGTCGGCGACGCCCGGCCGGATCTGGACCGTTCGCTGCTGATGAAGCCGGAGGACATCGCCCGGACGGTGATGTTCCTGCTGTCGTTGTCGGAGCAGGCGGCCATTGACGAAATTTACATCCGCCGCCGGGCCAGCCAGCCGTTTTGAAGAAAGACTTCCCCGTTGACGGCTTATGGGGGGCGTATCGCCGGGCCGTGAAGAAACCGAGGCGCCCGCAGAGGCAAACAGAAGCTCCGAAACATCGCAAGAGGAAGACCCCATGAAACCACCACAGCGAATCACCCGTCGCCGTTTTCTGGGCACTGCCGCTGCGACTGCCGGTGGAATGATGATGGCCGGCATGCGCAAGCTGATCGCCGCCACCGACGAGTTTCCTTCCAACGACCACTTCTGGTATAGGCCCGCACCGCCGGGGCCTTACATTGACTCTCAGCGTGGCAACAAGGCGTTCGGCCACGGCGGCGGGCAGGTGATGCTCTCCGAGGACAACGGGCGCACTTGGCCCCATCGCGCCGCTTTTCCCGAAGAGAAGCACATCACCTTCAGCCACATCCTGAAAAACGGGAACATCCTCTTCAGCACCCGCGAGAGGCTTTTTCTGAGCGCCGACAAGCTGAAGACAATCCAGCCGATCACGGTCAAGGACGCCAACGGCGTGGATTATCTGCCGCACAAGCCGCAGAATCCCGACAACCCCGGCTGGTATTTCCACGCGCTCTGCGGCGTCGTCTCGTGGGATGTGAACGGCAGGGAAATGATGGTGTGGGGCAACTACTGCAACGTCATCGGC
>JAOACV010000004.1 GCA_026417675.1 Verrucomicrobiia bacterium | reverse complement strand
ACCTTCAACCGGTCCTTGAGCACCTGCACGCGGAAGTCCCTCGCGTTGTTCTCCGCGTTGGCCTCCCCGGCCTGCGGCACGACCTCCGCACGCAGCAACTGGCTGCCTTCTCCCGATGGCGTGAAACTGACGACGACCGTATCACGACCTTGATCGTCTCGGGGCGTGATCGCGCCTTCGCCAACGACCTTGTCCCCTTGAACGATTCGCACCGGCAATCGCTGTCCGCGAAAGCCGCTCGTCCGCACCGCCACGGTCGCGGTGGCTTGGTCGCCCGTGAAGACCAGCCCGCTCGTGGCCACCTCGGTCACGGTGACATCCTTCGGCGGCGCGCTCGGCCCGACGCCGACGGTGTAGAGTTTGACCTGACGGTCGGCCAGTTTCGCCGCCGCCTCAATCGGGTTCGGACCCCAGTTGTGCCCGCCATCGGAGACAACAACGATGGCGCCGACGCGCTCGTTTGCCATGTCCATCAACGCGGCCACCGACGGACGTCCGAGATCGCTCGCATCACCGTCGGGCGCAGACCAAAGGGCCTCCGGCTCGACCGCCGTGACGCTCGCGGCGAACCGGTAGGGCCGGAGTTGGCTGACAGCTTGGAGCTTTTGTAAAAGAGCATGGTCGAACGTCTTCTGGACCTGCTCAAAACGGCTTGGCCCCTTGGGGTCGTCGCGAATGCTCATGCTGCGCGATTGGTCCACCAGCAACAGCAGCCAATCCTTGCTTGTGCGCGTCACCTGCGTAGAGAGCACCGGCCCAAGGATAGTCAGAAACAACATGAGCGCCGCGGCGATGCGCAGGGTCGTCAACCACCAACCGACAGCCCGCGAGACGCAACTACGTTCGCGCCGATAGAGCCACGCGAGCAGTGCGCCCAACCCGACTGCCAGCGGGGCGGCGATCCACCACGGCCATGGATTAGAGAACAGGATCGCAGCCATCATCGGTTCATCAACAATTGTGGCGCTGCCTGTTCCGACAACGGCCGGCGCGCGCTCCAGAGCGAGGTTAGCGCTGTTTCCACAAACGCCAGCAGCAGTGCGAGCGCAATAAACGGCCGCCAGAGTTGCATGCCGAACCGCTCGCCGCCGAGCCGGGCGGGCAACTCGCGCCAGTTGTCGGCGAACGTGGCGCCCAGCCATCGCGCGATCTGGTCGCGTTGTTGCGGCGTCAGGGGCGCGAGATCGGATTCCGCGGCGTTCGGGTTGATAGCGAACGCTCGCCCGGCGGAAACAAACGCGCCGGGTTCATCGGTCTTAACGCCAGCTAGCGGCGATGGTTCGCCGACCAGCAGGTTGCGCGAGGCTTGGGAGGTAAGGGCAAGCTCGTAGATCATCTCGTGCGCAAAAGGCACGAACGCCGGATGGATTGGCAGGTCGCTCCAAGTGGCATCGAGCGGCAATGCCGTCTGAAGGATGCGTCCGTCGCCCAGCCGGCGCGAGACCAAAAGCGGATCGCCTCCGGCCAGCGAAGCCAGCGTGGCGGCCCCGCTGCCGGGTTCCAGACGCCACCAGCGACGCAAAGCGGCCTGGGCGAGGTCGGCCAAGTCGGCGCGCCAAAGGGCCTTCGGACTGACACGTTCCGGCCTGTCGTCGGGCGCAACGCGCACCCCTGCGATTTTCGCAGGCAGTAGATACCGCCCCTCTTGATAGAGGACGTTGTTGTAGTCGTTGGTCTCCACAACGTTGCCCGGCGCGACCAGCAGACCGCGGCCGGATGCGACAAAGTGCTCCAGCCTCAGCGCCGTCTCGCGGTCCACGCGCGGCACGTTGGCCAGCACGACGACACGGTAGGGCGAGAGATCGGCGGCTGACAACGCACGCGCGTCAACCACGGAAGGGCGAACCACGCTCTCCTCTCCGGGCCAGAGCGCGGCAGCGAGAAAACCGCTGGCGCTGCGGAAGGCGTTCATGTTCGGCGCACCGTCCACGATCAGCACCGGCAGCGCGTGCAGGGCGTCCAAGGCCAGGTAACGGCGGTTGTCCAACGGCAGCGCGTCGGTCCCCACATCGAACACCACGCGATGCGGGCCAGGTTCGGGGAATTGGACGGTGAACGACAGCACCGTCGTTTCCCCAGCCTCAAGCCGCACGTCCTTCGTGGCTTTCTGCACGCCGTCCACGCTGAGCGTGGCGGTCAGGTCGCGCGCGGCGCGACCGAAGTTGGCGACGCGCGCGCTGGCTCGCGCCGGGTTGTGCGCGGCGACCACACGCGGCTGGATGTTGAGATCGAGAACGGCGACGTTCGGGCGATCGAAGGCCGCGACGGCGAGCACGCGCACGATGACCTTGGGTTTGACCTTCGCCAATTCTGCGCCCACGCGCTCCCAGTCCTCGGCGCGATCCGTGCTCCAACCGTGGGCCGCCCCGTCAGTGATGAAATAGACCTCGCGGTTCGGGTTGCGCAGCTTGGCCAGCCACGCCGCCACATCCTGCGAGGCGCGCAGCAAATTGGCGGGACGCGGCACCGGCTGGAGCGTCGCGAGGGTTTGCTTCGTCCGCTGCAACTCGAAACTCGGCTCCGGGGCGAGGGGACGCGGAGAATCGCTCGCGAGAAAGACCGAGACAGTGTCGCCATGTCGAAGCGTGTCTATGAGGCTGAGGGCGGCGCGGCGAATGTTCTCAAAATCGCTCGCGCCATCCGCGCCCCACGCGGTGCTGAACGAGCAGTCCAGCACCAGCACCATGTCGGTGCGCCCGTGGCCGAGGCTGGCCGTGAAAGCGGTTTTGACGAGTGGCCGTGCCAGCGCGAGCGCGAGCAGGGCGAGAATCAGGACGCGCACCAACAGCAACAGCCAATGCTGGATCCGCAGCTTGCGCCGGGCCTTTTTGAGCGATTCCCGCAGGAACATCATCGCGCCCCAGCGCACGACGCGGAAGCGCTGGCGGTTCAGCAAATGGATGATGATCGGCGCCGCGATGGCCGCAAGGCCCCAGAGCATTAGAGGATTTAGAAAGGACAACGGCGTCATCGGAGCGTGGGGCGGCTGCGGACTGGACGAGGCAGCCTGAAGCGGTTCACCAGTTGAGCGGCCGCGTTGTCCCGGCAAAAGCCGGTCTGACGTCGGCTCCGGGGCATTTTACGGAACAGGCTCATCGCATCTCCAGTCGTCTCGCCAGGTATGTCGCCAGCGCGCTGTCGAACGGCTCGCTGGTGCGCATGGGCACATAGTCAATCCGATGTTGCCAGCAGGTGCGCCGGAGGCGTTCGATGAAGGCGTTGACCTCGCTCAAATACTGGTCGCGGATGCGGCGCGGTTCCAACAACAGGCGGCTGTCCGGGGGTTCGAGGTCTTCAAACTGAGTGAGTTGCGTGAACGGGAACGTCATTTCGTCCTCGTCAAAGATGTGAAAGGCGATGACCTCGTGTTTCTTGTGGCGGAAATGCTGGAGCGCCCCGGCGATCTTGTCGGGATCGTCAAACAGGTCGCTCAGCACGATGATCAACCCGCGTTTGTGGAACCGCTCGGCAAGGTCGTGGAAAATCTCACTGAGGTTGGTGTCGCTGCCGGGTCGCGTTGCGTCCAGTTCGTCGAAGATGCCGCGCAGGTGCGACGGTTTGGCGCGCGGCGGGATATAGCGGCGCACCCGACTGTCGAAGGTCACAAGGCCCACGGCGTCGCGTTGCTGGAGCATCAGGTAGCTCAGCGCGGCGGCCACGCAGCTCGCGTAACGAAACTTGGTCGGTCGCGGCGGCTTCGCGTGCGGCTCGTAGCTCATCGAGCCGCTGGCGTCCACCAGCAGGTAGGCGCGGAGGTTGGTTTCCTCCTCGTATTGCTTGATGAAGAATCGGTCGGACTTGCCGAACAGCTTCCAGTCAATGTCCCGGATGTTGTCGCCAACAACATACTGGCGGTGCTCGGCAAACTCGACGCTGAAGCCCTTGTGCGGCGACTTGTGCAGGCCGCTGATGAACCCCTCAACCACCAGCCGCGCGACGATTTCTAGGCGGGAGAGTTTTGCAAGGGACGCTGGGTCGAGTCGGGTTGGCGAGTCAGCGGTGGTCATGGACCTGTTGCGTATTGCGTGCGGAGTTTCGCGTTACGCAATGCGAAACACGCAAAACGTTCCCCTACGCGGGGGCTGACACTGGCGTCGTTTCCAGCAATTGCTCCACGATGTCATCGGTCGTGATGCCCTGGCTTTCGGCGTTGAAGTTGGTGACGAGACGATGGCGCAACACGGGAAGCGCGCAGGCTTGGATGTCCTCGGTGGTGACATGGTAACGGCCCGTGAGAATGGCGCGGGCCTTGCCGCCGAGGATGAGATACTGGCTGGCGCGCGGGCCGGCGCCCCAGGCTAGGGATTCGCGGATGAAGTCGGGAGCCTCGTCCCTGGCGTTGCCGGTGACACGCGTGCGGCGTGCGAGGCTCATGGCGTAGCGATAGACGTGCTCGGCTACGGGCACGCGGCGGACCAGCTTCTGGATGTGCAAAATGTCCGCGCCGCTGAGGGCGTGCTGCAGCTCGCCTTCGTAGCTGGATGTGGTGCGCTTGAGAATGTCCATCTCTTCGGCTTCGGAAGGGTAATCAATCCGAATCTCGAACATGAATCGGTCGAGCTGCGCCTCGGGCAAGGGGTAAGTGCCCTCCTGTTCAATCGGATTCTGCGTCGCCATGACGAAGAACGGCTCGTCCAGCGTGTAGGTGCGCCCGCCGGCGGTGACCTTGTGTTCCTGCATCGCCTCCAGCAGGTCGCGGTTCGTGGCGGCGTGCGGTTGATCTCGTCGGCGAGGATCATATTGGCAAAGACCGGCCCGTGCAGGAAAGCGAACCGCCGGCGGCCCGTCTCCGGGTCGTCCTGCAGAATGTCGGTGCCCGTGATGTCTGCGGGCATCAGGTCGGGCGTGAACTGAATGCGCTTGAAGCTGAGCGACAACACGCGGCTGAGCGAATTGATGAGCAGCGTCTTGGCGAGACCGGGCACGCCGACGAGCAGACAGTGACCGCGCGCAAAAAGCGTGACGAGCAGTTCTTCGATCACATCATCCTGGCCGACAATGACCTTGGCGAGTTCGGCGCGGATTTGGTTGTAGGCTTCCTTAACGCGCTGGACGGCCTCGACGTCGTCGGGAGGAAGGCTGCTGGGTGGGGCGGGCGCGATTGTTGGACTCATGATCTTGGTTTGCTGACGGCCTGGATGGTGATGGTGACTTTGGTGCCGGGCTTGGGGCAGACCTTGTCGTTGACGTTATAGATGTATTCGTTGGTGCCCTCGGAGAGAGAGTTGTCTACAATGGTGTCGGGGTGATGCATCGTTGTGATGAGGTCGCCCAGCACGTCGCCCATGAAGCGGCCTTCGAAGATGCGCGAGCCGACGAAGACCCAGTAGTGCTGTTTCATAGGCTTCTTGGTCTGCTCGTCAAACAAAAGGGCCTCGGCTCGCACGCGCTTCTTCTGTCCGGTCTTGGGGTCTTCGTAGTCAACGAAGACAATCATGGGATCGCCTGAAGGCGGCTTCCCCGAGCCGACGGCCTCGGCGGGCTTGCCGGGGTTCAGCCCAAGCGCGAGCAAAGCGACCTGAAAATGAAAGGGCCTTACGGGCGCAACCAGCAACGACTCGTAGGAGCGGCCGCGCGGGGAAGCTATGAGCACCTCGATGTTGCGCTCCCACGTTGCGATCTCACCGGGCATGACGATCTCGCGTTTGACCGGATCAAGTATCATGACGCCGATGCGCGCCTTGCCATCCGGGAGCTTTTCAATTTTGGGCGCAGTGCGGTCCTTGCCGAGGTCGAAGTCCTCGGTGGCGATGTAGCGGTCAATGTCGCTTTTCGCGCTCGGAGCGTTGGTTGTCAAGGCGAGATCGGCGGCCGAAGCGAGGGCCACGGCGAGCGACAGGCTTATGGCGTTGCGTTGTATCATGATACGCGACTGGAGTCGACCAGCTAATCGGCCTTATTTACCACGCGCAATCTCCAGAGCCAACACCGCATACGCGGTGACCAGCACTGGGTCAGACTCCTGCCAACGGCCCGCCTCGTTGACCCAAAACGCGCCCTCCTTCTGGAAATTCAGCAACGCACGCGTCATCTCCTCGCGCCAATCGTGCGCGACGCCCTTGTCGTCCACAATGGTCGCCTCGCCGTAAGCGTCGAGGGCCTTGGCCATCGCGTGCAGGTAGTAGTAATGACCCTCCTTGCCCATGCCGGGGTTTTCTGCGAACGTCCAGTTCTTGCGAATCCAACCGAGCGCCGCTTGGGTGCGCGGGTCGTCCTTCTTCAGGCCGGCGTAAAGCAGGCTCTTGAACCCGGCGTAGGTCATTGAGCCGTAGGAACGAAAGCTGACGCGGTTGTTCGCGTTGGTCGTCGTCGGTCCGCGCGTTTCCGTCGGCGCGTAGTAAAAGCCGCCGCGGTCGTCGGCGGAGAGCGACGCATTGGGGTTGACCGACGGCAGATTCTGGCAGCGGGCGAGAAACGCCAGCGCCTTCTCCCAGTGGAGCCTGGGCAGTTTCTGTTCAGTGTCGCTGGCCTTGATCGCCTGAATCTGCTCCGCCATGTGTAGCGCTTCCAGCGCGAAGGACGTGTTCGACAGGTCCGGGCGTTCGCTGCGACCGTAGCCGATGCCGCCGTAGCGCGGGTCGCTTTTCAGAACATCCTCCGACTCATCAAACTGCGACTGAACCAGGAAACTGCGCGCCTTGCGGATCGCGTCAGCGTGCTCTGGTCTGTTGGCGGCCACCAGCGTCATCAGGCAGATCGAGGTCGAATAGTTGGGGTAGGGGTCCAGCGGCGCGCCGCCGTAGATGGCGCCGTCGGGCTTGACGTTGGCGAGGATGAATTTCAGCCCCGCCTCCACGCGCCTCTCGTAGTCCGGAGTCAGGCCGCCCGGCGCTTTGAGAAACGCTAGCGTGGCAAGTCCCGTGATTGCCGGGTGCTTGTGCCAGGAACCATCGGCCTCCTGCTTTTGCGCCAGGTAGTCCAAGCCCCGGGCGATCGCGCGGTCGGCTTCCTGTCTGAGAGAGATGTCGAGTGCCAGCGCCGCAAGCGAGGCGATGACTAGAGGGGCAAATACCGCGGTCGTTCTCATGACCTGACGCTACGGAAGCCAGCGGATGATGTCAACGCCACTCACGGCGCGCGAGTGGCGGGCGAGGCGCCGGTGGAGGCGGTGGCGTGCGCCACGGGCGGGGACAAATTGATGAAGTCGTTGAGGATGGCTAGGGACTCTCGAAGCGCCGGATCGAAGCCCGTCTCCTTGCCATTCTTCTCTGCTGCATCGTCCTCGTCCGCCGGGTCATGCGTGGGCGGAGGAACACTGGTCTGCGTCGTTGCCGTGCGCGGGGACCCGTCGTCGCTCTGCAGAGTGATCTCTGTGGCCTTCGGTTCGGGCGTCTTCCGGGCTTTGCGCTCCTGTTTGCGAGCCGCGTCGCGGTCGTCGTTCTCCTTTTTTTCCCGCAACCGCTCCGCCTTATTCAGCGAAATGGTGCCTTGCTTAACCCTGGCCGCGACGCGGGCGATGTCCTCCTTCAGATAAGCGAAGTCGCGGTCGCGGGCGACCCGCTCCGAGGACAACCGTTTCAACTCTGGCAACTGCGCGATGGGCGGCCCAAAATCCTTGTGCCGCACCGGTTTGACTTCGTCGTAGGGCAGGGCGTTGTCGAGGGTGGATTCGCCGATGTTGCGCGCGTCCAAGATGGACGGCAGCACGATGTCCGGGATGACGCCGTGATTCTGGGTCGAGCCGCCCTCCACGCGGTAGAACTTCTGCGTGGTCAGTTTCAGGGCGCCGGAGTTGGGCAGGTCAGGCAGGACGGAACCGAGTGCGACCATCGTCTGCACGGTGCCCTTGCCGAAAGTCTTGCTGTCGCCCACGACCAGGCCGCGGTTGTAATCCTGAATCGCCGCCGCGAGAATCTCCGACGCTGAGGCGCTGACGTGGCTGACCAACACCACTAGAGGCCCGCTGTAAACAACATTGGCATCCTCGTCGCGCAGCACTTGGATGTGATGCCGCAGGTCTTTGACCTGCACGATCGGCCCCTCCTCGATGAACAGCCCGGCCACCGCGACCGCTTCCTCGAGTAAACCGCCGCCATTGCGCCGCAGGTCCAGCACGACGCCGTCCACGCGCTCAGCCTTGAGTTTCTCCAGCAACGCGGCCACATCGCGCGAACTGCTGGTGGGGTTGGCGTCCCCGGCGCGGAGCTTGTCAGTGTCCGCGTAAAACGACGGCAGCTCGATCACTCCCAACCGTCTCGGCGGCGTCACAAACTGCGCGCCGCCGGGAGAGCTTCTCGCCGCGTGCGCGCTCGTATTGCCGGGCCACTCGATGATCTTGGCCTTCGCGCGCTGTTCGGTCAGCTTCACCTCGTTGCGGATCAGCGTAACGACCTTCCGCACGGACGAATCCGGCGCGTCAGCGGGGATGATTTTCAGCCGCACCGTTGTGCCCTTGGCGCCGCGGATAAGCTCCACCACCTTGCTGAGCTTCATGTCCACCACATCCACCCACGGCTGCTCGCCCTCGGCGACCTCGACGATGCGGTCGTTGGGCTTCAGCCGTTTGTCCAAATCCGCCGGGCCGCCCGGAATCAGGCTCACGATCTTCGCGTAGCCGTCTTGCGATTGCAGCACCGCCCCGATGCCGCACAACGAGAGCTTCAGGCCGATCTCGAAATTCTTCAGATCCGCCGGGCCGAGATAGTCCGAATGCGGATCGTAGGCGTGCGCGAGCGCGTTCAGATAAGCGTCCAGCACATCCCGGCTGTCCATCTCCCGCAGCGAACGCAGCAGACGGTCGTAGCGGCGCGTCAACGTCTTGCGGGCCTCCTCCGGCTTCTCCTTGCTCAATTCCTGTTCCAGCATTTCATATTTCACCTGCCGTCGCAGGAGCATTTCCTGTTCCGCCTCGTCAGCCGGCCAAGGCGCCTTGGTGCGATCCAGCGCGATGGTCTCCGACGTGTTGAAATCCAGCGGCTGCGTCATAAACTCCTTCATCTTCGCCACCGCTTCCTCCACGCGCCGGCTGTAGCGCGCGAAGATCTCGTAGGCTGGGGTCACGTTGCCCGCGCGCGTCATCTCATCCAGCCGCGCCGCATAGCGGTCGAATTCACGCACATCCGATTGCAGGAAGAACAGGTGGTTGTAGTCCAGCCCCTCGATGTATTTCTTCAGAAACCGTGCCGCGACCTCCTTGTCGAGTTTCTGATGCCCGAAGTGGGCGTGCTCGAACAGCCGCACGATCATCGTGGCGATGGCGCCGGCCTCCTCCGCCGGCTGCATCGCCGCACCTAGCGGCCACGCCGCCGCCGACAGCCACATCAACCACACGGCCAACAGTCGCAAAAGCATGGCCTATTCTTGCCGCATAAACACCCTTCCCGCAAGTGCCAAGCGGCCAACGGCGCGAAATCTCTATGGCGGCCGAAAAACCTCTTTGTCAGCATTTCGCTGGATCGCGTTCTCCGAACGCGATGCCCCCGCTAGCCTTGGGGGCGCATTCGAAGGGCGCGACATACACCGGGGCGTCTCCGATTTCTCATGGAAATCCCGCCGGCGCGGGCGCAGAGTCTTCTCCGCTGTGAACGCCAACGCCGCCACATCAAGTCCAGCGCGTGCCGGCACGCTTCGTTCGGCGGTCGCTCGGCTGCCGCTTGGCCAAACGGGGATTGCCGCGTCAAGGGTCGGTTTGGGAGTCGGCACGCGCGGCTGGCTCGGCCAGTCGAACCAAACAAGGCTGGGACGGGAAGGATTCATCCGCCTTGTGCGTCACGCGCTGGACCGCGGCATCAATTTCTTCGACGCAGCGGAGCTTTACGGCTCGCATGAACTGCTGCGCGCGGCGCTAAAGGGCGTGCGGCGAGATCAAGTGGTGATCCAAACCAAGATTTGGTGGCAATCCGCCGGCATGCCGGAGCCGACGACAGATGCGAAAGAGGCGCTCGGCCGCTTTTGCCGGGAACTCGGCGCCGACTATGTGGACATCGTCCTGCTCCATGCNGCCGAGAAACCAAGCTGGCCGACCGACCTGCGGCCAATGCTGGAGCAATTGGAGGAACTGAAAGAGCGCGGCGTCATTCGCGCCCACGGCGCGTCGTTTCACGGTCTTGGCGCGTTGCAAACCGCGACCGTCGCGCGATGGGCGGAGGTCATGTTGGTGCGGGTCAACCATCGGGGCAGAAACATGGATGCGCGCCCCGCGGTCGTTGCGCCGCTGCTACAACGCGCGCGCGCCGCCGGTAGGGCGGTCATCGGGATGAAGATCTTCGGCGACGGGGCGTTGGTGTCGCCCGCGCAACGCGAGGCGAGCTTGCGCTTCGTGTTGCGGTCGCAGTTGCTGGATACTCTGATCGTTGGATTTGAGAGACCGGCGGAGATTGACGACACGCTCCAGATGGTGGAAAAGGTGCTGGCGGCAAATTCATGAGCATCCCACGCGTGTTGATCATCGGCGGCTCGGATTCCGGCGGCGGCGCCGGCGTTCAGGCCGACCTGAAAACCGTCTCGGCGCNGGGCGCGTTCGGGATGACCGCCATTACCGCGCTGACGGCGCAGAACACGGCGCGGGTGAGCGGCATTTGGGAGACGCCGGCGGAGTTCGTCGCGAAGCAGGTTGATGTATGCGTCGAGGACATCGGATGCGATGCGGTCAAGACCGGGATGCTGGTTTCCGCTCCGATTATTGAGGTGGTGGCCGGCCGAATCCGCCAGCATCAACTACGCTCGGTGGTGGTTGATCCGGTGATGGTTTCCACGACGGGAACGGCGCTACTGACGCGCGATGGCATCGAGCAACTGAAACGACTGCTGTTGCCACTCGCCACGGTCGTGACGCCGAACCTGGCCGAAGCCGGCGTTTTGCTGGGCCGGGAGGTGCGTGATTTGGCCCAGGCGCGCGATGCGGCGCGGGCCATTTGCAGCTTGGGGGCGCAAAACGTCGTAGTGAAGGGAGGCCACTTGGAGGGCGATGCGGTGGATGTGCTCTTCGACGGCAGGCGGCTGACGGAGTTCCGCGCGCCGCGCCTCGCCGGCGGGAACACGCACGGCACCGGCTGCGTCTTCGCGTCCGCCGTTGCCGCATGCTTGGCGCGGGGGGACGACGTGGCGTCAGCCGTGGCAACGGCAAAAGAGTTTGTCCGCGCCGCGATAGGGGCCGGGCTGGCCTTGGGGAAGGGTAGGGGACCTGCCAACCCAATGGCATGGATCATAGCGCGCACCCAACATGCGCGTGCTACGCGCAAGCAGTAGGGGCGCTCTGCTGGGCACAGAGCGCGCCTTCTGCCTGCGCCAACCACTTTATGGGGGCGCTGAAATCTGGTGGACCAGCTAAACGGTCGAGCCGCCGGAGCGGGAGCGGATGCTCTGGACGATCATGACCAGCGCCACGACCAACAACGCCACCGCAGCAGTGGCACCGAGGCCGTAGCTCAACCAGCGGTCCATGACTCCATAAACAACCATTCCCATCGCCGCGACCAATAACACTAGGATCTTGAGGCGCATGTAACATTTCATGGGCACAGCTCATGCCAAAGCAGAACACGGCATTGAAGACGTTGATTCTCCCTCAAACATCGCACTTTGCCCGAAACCGGCGGCCAGAAATGTCCATCCGCGTCGCCAGTTTTGTCAGCCGGCCAACTTCGATCTATTGCCGGCAGACGACCACCCGACGGCCCTCAATGGAAATCTTGCCCTCGGCCAGCAGACGAATGGCTTCGGGGTAGATGCGATGTTCTTGCTCGTGGATGCGTTGGTGCAGCGATTCCGGCGTGTCGTCATCAAGGACGGGCACGGCCGCCTGTAGGATGATGGGACCGGCATCAATCCCCGCGTCCACGAAATGCACCGTGCAGCCGGTCACCTTTACGCCGTAGTTCAGCGCCTGTTTCCACGATTCCAATCCCGGGAAGGCCGGCAACAGGGAAGGGTGGATGTTGATGATGCGACCGGGGAAAGCGTTGAGGAAACCCTGTTTTAGCACCCGCATAAAGCCGGCCAGACAAACCAACTCGACCTGTCGCTCGCGCAACGCGGCCACGTATTGCTGCTCGACCTCCGGTTCGAGCTTCGTGCGGAACTTTCCGGGCGCGATATGAAGCGCCTCGACGCCCGCTTGCCGCGCGCGCTCCAGTATGCGGGCATTTTCCACGTCGCTAACGACCACGGCAACCTGCGCCGGAAACTCGGGTCGGGCGCAGGCATCCAGGATGGCCTGACAGTTGGAACCGGAGCCGGAGCCGAGAACGCCCAGCCGCAGCTTGGGCCGCGCGGATGTCGCGGGTGCGGGCGCGGCGGTCATGCGAAGCAAAGCGCCAGTTCGCGCAGGATTTGCGGCGAGCCGCAGTCGTGGACGCGACGCAAAGCGCGTTTTTCGCGGCGGTCCACTTCCTGAAAACTGACGCCGATGATGCGCGCAGTCTCGCTCAACGTGTGAGCCACGCCGTCCTCGCCGAAACCGTAGCGAAGCTCGATGACGCGCCGCTGCTTTTCCGTGAGACACGCGAACAACTGGCGCAACAGCGGCCGGGCTTCGCGGCGCGCGATGGAGATCGTGGGATGGACAAACGCGCCATCATCCGCGAGCGGTGCAAAATCCTTGGCCGCCTCCAACGGCAGCCGCTGGGGCACCAACTCGCGCCGGCGCAAGATAGGCAGGGCGTTGACAGGCACGTGGACCGGCGCCCGCTGGTCTTGCAGAAACCGCAGGATCGCGCCGCGCACCCAGTTTTGCGCGCACGTGGAAAGCCGCGCCTTGGCCGCGCCTGTCTTGTCAATGACGTGCAGCAACGCCACGCAACCCTCCTGAAAAGCGTCATGGAACTGTTCCGCGTTCGAAGTCATGCGGGCCGCCATTTCATACACCAGTCGTATTTGCGAGAAGAAAAGGTCCGTCTGCGCGGCCTTGTAGCGACGATAGTCGCGCTTGATGTGGAGCTTGAGCCGGTCGAACAACGCCACCAATTCATGCGGCAGCAACCACCGGCGCCGTCCCGCGGGGATGACCTCCTCCGCGCCCAGATGGAACAGGATGTCGCGGGCCTGTCGGGTTGAGATGTTCACATGGCTGGTGAAGCTTTCGAGCACACCCAGCGCAATGTCCTTCTGATGCTCGACCAATAACGACTGGATCGCCTCCACCGCGCTCACGCCTTGGCGTCGCGTGGGCAGACCCCGAAGTTCCATCTCAATGAGGATTGACTCTCGCAACTGGGGCCAACTGAGCAATTCGGAAAGAAACCCACGGAACCTCGCAACTGTTCGTCGCAACCGCCGCTCGCGCTCCGGCTCCAGCCGGCCAGCCGACATGCCGCTCTGCTGGACGTAGCGCATCAGCCGCCCGTAACCATTCGGCTCCGCTTCGCGTCGTGGCGCAAAACCGGTCACAGAAGCCCGCAACCCGTCCTTTACTGTCGGCGCATTTTCCATGTTTCTGTCGCGTAAAAATACCTCTGCCCCGGCTTCATGGCAACGCCGGATTGTCCCTGGAGGTCGCCGCAGGCGGCTGTTGCAGACCTGCCTGGCCGCTACCGGGCGCATCGTGTCCTCCGAGCGGGAGGCCTCCTCTTGCGCTGATTATCGCGTTCGGAGAACGCGATCCACCAAGCATCATCGGTTTTGGGTCGCCGTGCGAGCCGCTATCGGCTTTCTACCGGCAACGGCTGCCCGGCGACGATGGGCGGTTGCGCGCCAGACCATCGGGAAATGACCGGCGTGCGCTGATTGCCGAGCCGTAACAACAGCATTTTGCCGCCAAACTCGATCGTGCCCAGCGGTAGCGCATGGAGCTTCTTGGGGAGGGATCGCGCCGTGTCCAGATTCGGGATGCGCAGGTCATTGATGTAGATGTCGGCGCCCACGCGGGTGTAGATTCTCAGCGCGCAGACCTCCGTGCGATCCAGCGAGCGGCCCATGTCGTCGGTCACAGCTAGCCGTTCCGCCGCAATGTCCGCAGCGTCTGCAGGCAGCGCCGGCAACAAGATGCTCTCCAACACCTGCGGAGCTGGACCACGCCGGCGAAGGATGGCGCAGGGTGCGGCCTCCACCTTCTGAAGACCGAGCGAGAACCATCCCTGCCGCGGGCTGAGCGGGTCGGTTGGATTGACGGTCCAACCGCGCCGGACTTCGACTTCGATGTCGTTGTCTACCGGATAGATCGCAAGATTGGGGCGTCGCAGATTGCTGGTGAAACAAACTCGCGTTTGGTCATGCACGCGCAAGTCGTTCGCCGGCTGCATGTGGAAAAGGGCTTCGTAGGTGTGCGTTCCCGACCCGCTCAACAGGTCATGCAACACCCAGTAGTCGGGCTTCGCAAAGAATATCTCGCGGCGCTGGCTGACCGTCCGCAGGTTCTGCGGCCCCCAACCGTCGTCGTAGACGCCGGACACGAAATCAAAGGCGTCATTGCTGAGCCAGTTGCCGGCGAGGGGTTGATGTGTCGCCCAGGTCGCCGGTTGCGAACGGCGGTTCTGACCGAGACCGTCCACCAACACGGTGTTATGCGCGGCGCTGCTGGTGAAGTAATCGCGCCAGAGATTGTTGGCCGTGCTGTAGATGCCCATCTCGTCCAACAAGCGGGCGCCGAAGCCGTAGAGGACGAAGCTGAGTTTGTCCTCGTGCTGGTGTTCTTTGCCAAACGGCCCACAGCGGAACGCCAGCGCAACGTCCGTGTAGCGCCAGCCTGCGCCGAGTTCTCTGGCGCCGCCCGGTAAAAATGTGGCCCGCGCGTTGGCATTCGTGCGACCGGGGCCCCGCATGACGTAGATGCCCGCCCACGGCGCGACGGTGGACGCGGCTGGCGGCGGTTCACCCGCCTGGCCACGCGAGGCGATGTAGATCAGTTCGTCGCGCCGCTGACGGCCCTTTTCAGGCGGATAGAACTCCAATGCGCGCCGCAGTTCCGGCGCGACAAATGCCGGCGCCCATGTGTCGCCAAACTGCGGCACGGTGCCGTCGGGCAGCATGATCGCGCCGAGATGGTCGCAGGCGCGCGCCAGCGCCTCGCGCGCGTTGTAGCGCAAGGGGGCGTCGTTGGCGGCGGCCAGCGCCACGATGTTCCGCAGGGAGGCGATTGCGACCGTCTGGTAGCCGGGCGCGAGTTCCTTCAACGCGCCGTCGGGATAAATCCCCTCGGCGATGAACCGGTCGAGTTCGTCCAGCGCCCACTGCCGCCAGCGGGCCGCGTCGCGCAATTCGGGAAAATACGTCGCGGCAGCGTGAACGGCTTCGAGTTGAACGAGCCGGCGGTGAACTCGATCGGGGTTGCGGATGCTGTAGCGCGCCTTCTGAATGACGGCTTTGAGGAACGCTGCGAGCGTGTCGGGCGTGACGGCAGGGGAGGGGAGGAAATAGTTCAGCCCGCTGATCCACATGGGGATGGAGTAAGCCGCCGTGAGCCGTCCCCACGGCGCGGGCGTGAGGCGTTCGTTGAAAACCTGTGGCGCGGGGTTGCGCGCCGTCCAGTCGGTTACCTGCGCGGCCCACTCGATTGCATACCGTTCGTCGCCCGTCGCCCAATATGCGGGGCCTAACGCGTCGCGCCACCAGGTGAAGCGGTTGATGAACAGCGTCAGGGGCGACGGATTCTGCTCTGAGGGTGTGGGCGAGTAACGCCAGCCTATCGGGCCGGGAAATTGCACGCTGGCGCCGGCGACGGCGAACTGGTGCGCAAGGATCTTCTCCGCCGCGACAAGCAGTTCGGCGGGCGGCGCGTTGGTCGTTTTGGGAGGTCGCTGCCACCAGTTTTCGAACCACACCGGCGACCGGCGTTGGCGAAAACAATCGAGCATCGCGCGTTTCGCGGCTGCAAAATCTCCGGACGCCACGGCGGTCTTGACCGCCGCAAGCTCCGGCCGGTCGAGGTCGAACGCCTCGAACAACTCGCGGTCATTCGCAATCGGGACACGCGGCGCAATGGCGTCGGGCGCGAGAGGGCCGGCCATCGCGGTGTGTGCAGCGAAGACCGCCGAAACAACCCCAGTGAGCCGCAACCATGCAGGTGCCACACGACGAAGCAACAGATTGCGCATGCCAACCCGGAAGCCGCGGTCGGCGCCGCTGATTTCAAGTGAATCCTTGCGGCTAAGCGTTGCGGGTTTCACCGTTGGAACTTGACCACCGTCACCGAACACGGCGCGGCGGTGAGGTTGTAGCCGCCGAGGTTCTTGGTCAGCTTGCCCGTTCGCGCGGGGACCGCGGTGGGGTTGTTGAAGCCGCGCTTGTCGTCGGGGCTGCCGCCGATGCACCATTCCTCGGCGCCGCCGGGTTTCCATTTGCCGAAGTCGAGCGTCAGCATGAACTCGCGCTGGCGGTCGCGGTTGATGATGGCGAGGCCGTATTGCGAGCCGCTCGGGTTGCGCGATGCCAGCACGTCTAGCGCAGGATGGCTGCACTCGACGGCAACTTTCTTGCCGGGCATTCGCCGACGATACACCGCCAGCACTTCGCCGAGCGGCGTCAGGAACGCGCGGCCCTTTTCATACTGGATGGCGCCACCCTGCCAGCCGTTGATGAGGTCGGAGGAGCAGGCGTAATCAACAAATCCGTCCTGCCGCGCGAGCATATGCAGGAAGCGCGCGCCAAACAGCGCCGCGCCGAGCGACCATTGCACGTTATCCCCCCCGGAGACGTTCCATTCATTGACCATCACGCGCAAGGGGCGGTTGGGGCTGGCGGTCCTGGCCAGTTCACGAACCTGGATGAGGAACTTTTCATAACGTTGCGGTTCGCGGACGATCTCCTCATACGTCGTGTATTTCGGGTAGTGATGTTGGGCGAGGTAGTCAACAAACGGTCCGAGCCTGGCCAGCACCGTGCGGTTCCACTCCAAGTCATGGCCAACGGCGATAAACTTAATGGTTTTGTCGGCGGCGCGCATTGCCTGGATGTAATCCATGGCGTTGCGGGCGTAGGTCGCAGCGTCGCTGTGGCCGACTTCCCACGTGCCATAGATTTCATTGCCCAGCTCCCAATGTTTCACCTTGAAGCCCCGGCGTTTGCAGTAGGCGACCCAGTCGGCGGCTTCCTGGGCGGTCGCTCCGTTGCCGTTGACGTTGACGCATATCACCGGCTCGGCCTGCAATGCCCGGCAAACGGCGATGAACTCGTCGGTGCCGAAGTCGTTGGACTCCACCGGCCCTTTCGGCCACGCCATGTTGGTGCGCGGCGGACGATCGTTCCGCGGGCCGACGCCATCGCGCCAATGATAGGTCTGTGCGAAGTTACCGCCCGGCCAGCGCAGCCAAGTTGGACTCAACTGTTTCAACAACGGCAGCACGGCCGGATTGATGCCCGCAGTCGTCGAGACTGGCATCATCGAGGGCGCGCCGATGAGAACGGTGCCGTTGCCCCGCGCGATGATTCGGATCCCGAGCGGAGCCTCGGCCGATGGCGCGGCCAATGAAGCGGTGGCAAAGCGGCCCTTGATCTTCGGCACGCGCGCCTTGCCGGCCTTGAGCACGCGGTCGCCGTGCATCAGCGCAAACTCGATCTCGCCGCTGAACCCTTCGGTGTTGATATGGGCGGTGGCGCGATAGTTCTTGCCGGGAACGCCGTAGAGACCGAAGAGTTCCACGCCCGCTTCACCGCCGTCAGGACTGAGTCGCACGGTGTTGTCGGCCCGCGAGACACAGCCAGGATTGCCCAG